>JAJDAS010000263.1 GCA_029261755.1 Nitrospinia bacterium | reverse complement strand
GACATTTTTTAACCACAAAAAAAATAAAAAACAAAAGCTTTCTTAAGCACAGATTTCACAGATGGCACAGATTTATTTTTTTAAATTATTTATCTGTGCAATCCGTGTAATCTGTGGTTCCATGTTCTTGATCAGCTTGTTCTCTTTTCTATAATTTCCGTAATCTTGATGGCCTTGTTTCCCCTGCTGTTGCCGATCATACCGGCGAATTTAGCTACGCCTTCCACGTTCACCATCAGGCTGGTATTAATATCGTTGTCCAGTTGAATCACGTCTCCAATTTTCAATGACATCAATTCCTTACCGTGGATGGTGGTGCTGCCAAGGTTGACAAGTAAATTGACGTTGGTCTCGCATAATCTTTCACTCAACCTTCTGATCCAGGTTTGGTCCACTTCCAACTGGTCGCTCTGGAATCCGGCTCTCAGTTTACTGATGATAGGTTCTATGGTGGAGTAAGGCAGGCAGATGGTGATGGTCCCGGAGACATTCTCCATCTCTATTTCAAAAAGAATCACCACCACCACGTCCGTAGGGGGAACGATGGCGGCAAACTGCGGATTTACCTCGGATCTTACAAAACTGATATTGACGGAATGAACCGGTTTCCAGGCCTTTTCCCAATCCGCAAGGGCGGCAATGACCACCTTTTTGATCATCTTCTGTTCGATGGAGGTGAAGTCCCGTCCTTCGATCTTGATGGTGCGACCCTGGCCGCCGCCGAAAAAGGCGTCCACCATGGAAAAGACGAGCTTGCTCTCGGCAACAAAAAGTGCAAAACCACGGAGAGGCTCCATCCGAAAGATATGAAGACTTGCCGGCACCGGCAGGGATTTGATAAATTCACCGAATTTTACGGTATCGGTGGATACCGTGCTCACGTCTGCGATCTTCCTCAGGGATGTGGAAAGGCTCTGCCGAAAAAGCCGGGAAAAACGCTGGTTGATGATGTCCAGGGTCGGCATCCTTCCCCGGATGATCCTTTCCTGACTGGTTAAGTCGTAGGCGACAATTTCAGAATCCTCGCCACCGCCATCGTCGCTTTCGGTTTCGACTTCTCCGTCGGTTACCCCTCTTAGTAGGGCATCGACCTCATCTTGTGATAATACCTGACTCATGGCCTATTCCGCTCCTTTTTTACTGGATAACGAATTCCGTGAAATAGATGTTTTTGACCTTGCCTGCCTTCAAAAACGAGTTCGTGCGGCTGATGATTTCATCTCTCAATTTAAATTTTCCCTGAACCGTGTAAACTTCTTCAAAAGTTTTGCTGCTCAGTAGAACCAGAATGGAATCCTTCACCTGCGGCAGCCTTGCTTTGACCTCTTCTGCCAATTCGGGTTTGTCCAGCTCCAGGTCGAGAGTGATTTTCAGGAACCTTTTCCCTTCGCTACCGGCCAGATTCACAATGAACGGTTCAATGGGAAACATGGTGCCGGGCATGCCTGACTTCTGAACTGCCTCCTCTGCGCTTTCTCCCGGTTCTTTCACGCTTGCTTCTGTTTTTCCTTCTTCCGTTGCCGGAGGAGCAGAGAAAAATTTGAGATAAGCAAAAAAACCGCCTCCAGCCAGGAGGAGAACTACTACGAGGAGAATGATGATCAGTTTCATCTTTCCTCCGCCTCCCCCTCCTCCTTCTTCTACAGCTCCAGGTTCTTCGGTGGCCATAATTTAACCTCCATGGAAATGACAATAAATTGGCAAAAAAACACGGATCTTGCGCTTTTTTCCGTCAAAAAACTGGTAAAAAATAATAGTCAAACGTAATAGTGCAAATGCCATACCCAAAAAAAACCGGTTTCCACTCCACCAAAAAACCGGGCGGCCGGGAATTTGAGATTTGTAACTATTTGAATTAAAAGGGGTTTATGACGTGCGAGGGATCCAACTACAAAAGGCACCAAAAAAACCAGTGCAAAGCTCCATAGTCAGATTTTTGGCTATTGGGCGGCTTTTAGCAAAGAAGACACAGAGAACAGAGCGCGGTGAAGCCGCAAGCAAAAAGATAATTAGCCGCGAAGATCGCGAAGGCACACGAAGAAGCAAAAAAATGATAAAGAATATTCCTGCATTTCCTGCCTTCCTAAGATGAAAATGGTTTAAACAAAAGCTTTTATCATTCCACCTTTCCACTATTACAACATTCCATTTGTGGATCGCGTTCATTCGGCCACTTGCCAAACAATGTTAAGTATTTTTTCAAACAGCTGAAGTCTTACGGTTATTCCAGGAATTTTTCATCCCCCGGCTTGGTTTTGTTCCAGTAGTCCAGGCGAAAGGTTTTGCGGAGAAGGTATTTTGTGCCGTCGTGCTTGTTCCATTTCAGCATGGCATGGGGGAATTCTTTAGCGAACCAGAACAGATCCTCCCCTTTAGAATGGGTGAGTTGTATCTTTTTTGCCGAAACCTTGCCCATGGGCAAATTCAGTGTGGTGGTTTCTAAGCTTGCGAGGGTAGCCTTTTCCGGTTGGTGGGAGGTCAATTTCGAGGAAACCTGGCTGGGAAGCATGGTAAAGTTTATTTTTTTGCCCTCCGGCAAGTCCAGGGCTCTCAATAAAACAGGGAGGGCGTCGTAAAAAGGGATTCCTGCCTCCAGCTTCAGAGCTTCTTTGCGGGATCCTTGATTGTCCCAATAGGTGACAAAATTAATGAAAGAGTTTCCCCGGAAGTTCACGATCTCTTTAAAACTGTTCCCACACCATTCCTGGCTTCCAAATGTCATTTTGATGGGATGAAAATTGTCCTTGCGGAAGAAAACCGAAAGCATCTGCCTGTAGCTGTAGATTCCCGTGGGCACCGTGATCATGTAGTTGAATTTCATCACTTCCATCAAACCCTTTTCGCGCCAGTTGTCGGCCTTTACCAGCAAATCAGGTTTGTGGGTTTCTTTCACAAAAATCTGCACAGCCTCCGTTTTTCTGGAAATGCCATAACGAATTTCTTCCGCATCATATATATTCACTTCCGACTTACCGTCATGCCACACCGAATGATTTAAAAATGCGGGAGACAGGTATGGGTGGATGGATTCCGCTGAAACCGCAAGCGGGAAAAGGATGGTCCAACAAAAAACCGGGAAAATGAGCTTAAGAATTTTCATTTTGATTCTCCTCGAAAGAGATTTGTATCCGTTTATGGGTTCAGGGTTGAAAGGGCGTGAAAATAAGGGGGGCTGCCGGTTTTTTAAAACCTTGAACCGTGAACTTTGAACCGTAAACGTTTTTTTATAATTTTAACAGGGATGGGTTCCATAGGCTACTGGGTGGCCCCTTACGAAGGCCGGGTCTCTATACATGCGCACTCATTATGAGAAGTTACCTATCACAGCGTGGAATTTATAAAAATCATAGCAGGCCCGGTTCAAGGTTCAAGGTTTAAAGCTTTAAAAATTCAAATTCTTAAGGTTTTGGGAAAAGTCAGGAGGCGGAGGGCGGAAAACGGAGGGTGGAGGGAACAATATCGAATATCGAACAAGGAACCGCAGAATTTTGAAGTTTTTCCTTCGGCATTCGACATTCTGTGTTGGATATTCGTTATTCGATTTTAAGACTTGGTGTTTCGGCCATATAGTCCTCGTTTCTCAATAAGCATGCTTACTAAAAAAAACCTTCCACACCGTCTGTATCAGGATTTTAAGATCAAAGAGAGGCGACCAATGCTCAATGTAATAGAGGTCGTATTCGATCCTTTTATCGATGGAAGTATTTCCCCGCCAATCGTTCACCTGCGCCCATCCCGTGACCCCGGACTTCATCTTGTGCCTGTGCATGTAGCGGGGAATCTTTTTCTTGAACTCCTCCACAAAGACCGGCCTTTCCGGTCTGGGACCCACCAGGCTCATGGTGCCCTTAAGTACATGGAAAAACTGGGGCAGCTCGTCCAGGCTGAACCTTCTCAATATCTTGCCCACGGGGGTGGCGCGGGTATCCCCTTTCTCCGAGAACTTGGGTCCGGTCTCTTTTTCCGCCCCCACGTACATGGAGCGGAACTTCGCCATCATTAGCATCTTTCCGTCCAATCCCATTCTTTCCTGTCTGTAAAACACCGGCCCTTTGGAGGTGAGTTTCACCGCCAGAACGATGAGCAACATCAAAGGGGAAAAAAGGGCGATGGCGCCCAGGGAAAAGACCACGTCGAACCATCGCTTGAAGACCGCGTTCCAGCCAAACATGGGGCTTGCCACCAGATTGATAATGGGCATGCCCTCGAACTCCTCAATTCCCGCATTCAAACGCATGTACTGAAGAAAGTCGGGCACCACCTTGATATCCACCATCTCTTCCGCAAGCCTCTCAATGGCCTCGTCCACGGTTCCGTATAACTTCGCGGGGAGGGCGATGAAGACCTGATTGATACTGTTTTCGTGGATCACTCGGTTCAGGTCCGCCAGTCCGCCCAAGACGGGATATCCTTCCACCGTTTTCAGGTTCCGTTTTTCCGGGTCCACGGTGATGAAGCCCGAAATCATGAATCCCACCTCCGGGTGGAACTCGATCTTTTTTGCCAGATTTTGGCCCAACTCCCCCGCTCCGATCACCAGGGTTTTTTTGAGATAATCTCCCTTCTCGCGATACTTGATGAGGAAGCGCCAGGAAAGTCGGTGGGACAGGGTGAGCAAAACCGTTGCAAAAACCCAGAAGTAAACCGCCACCACCCTGGAGTAGGAGACGGAGCGAATAAAAAAGGTAGCGAAGATAGTTAGGATGGCCAGGAAGGTCACGGTTTTCCCGGCTTGGAAGATTTCGGAAAGGAATCTCTTCCTCCCCGACTGCTTGTAGAGCCCGGTCATGCTCGCCGAAAAGGGGAAGGCCAACCAAATCACCGGCAGCATATAGGTGTATTCGATGAGGTCCGGGATTCCGTGCGTCACCGGGAAAAGTTGGAAGGTGAAACGGATTTTAAATGCGCCCAGCCAGGCGAGGGACATGAGAATGATGTCCGATATGATTAAACTGGTGAGAAAAACCTGGTTCTGTTTTTTGATCATTATTTGCGGCCGGCCTCGCGGTAGACTTCCAGGGTCTGTTCCACCATGGTTTGATAGTTAAAACCCCTGGAACGTTCCAATCCCTTTTGGATCAACGATTCCCTCAATGGTTTGTCAGTGAGGACATTGTAGATGGAATCCGAAAAGAGATCAACGGAATTGGGAGGGACCAGGAGTGCGGCATCTCCCAGCACTTCCGGGAGGGAAGAGGCGTTGGAGCAGACCACCGGAACACCCCTTGCCATGGCCTCCAGGGGTGGATAACCAAAGCCTTCATAAAGGGAGGGGAAGGCGAACAGGGCTGCGTTTTGGTAGATGGCAAGGAGTTCGTCTCTTTCCACATGGCCCAAAAAAGTGATGTGGGAATGGAGGTTCAGGTTTTCCACCAACTCCCCCGCACCTTTGATCTCTTCCTTTCCACAGGAGATCACGAGATGGCAGGGAAGTCTTTTCCTCACCTGATTAAAGGCGCGGATCAACAGGGGAATGTTCTTGTGCTCTTTTCCGTTACCCACATAAAGAAGGTAGGGGTTTTGGAGTCCGAACTTTTTAACGACGTCCGCTTCCGCTCCGCTCCTGGAACCGGAGGATTCCTCCGGCAGGCCCGGATAGATTACGCAGACCTTTTGGGGGTCGGCGTGAAAATGTTTCACCAGGTCGCTCTTCGTATTTTCGGAATCGGTGATAATCCGATTGCCCCTCTTCAGGCAGGCCGAGGTCATGAACCTGGCGTAATAATGGGCCATACGATTGGGTAAATATTGGGGAAAGAGATAATGGATGATATCGTGGATGGTGATGACCATTTTGCAGGGTGTCAGGATCGGGAAGGCATAATGGGGAAAGTGAAAGAGGTCAAAGGGCTCCTTGCGAATCCGGGCGGGCAGGGAAATCTGTTCCTTCACGGAATAGAGCGACACGTCCCAGGCCCGATAGGTGAAGTTTTCATTGGGAGGACCCGACTTGGGCAGATCTTTGGAAAGGAAATAGCAGATGTAGCGGTTTTCCCGGTCTATTTCTTCGAGTCCTTTCAGGAGGGCCTTTAGGTAAGTGCCGATCCCTGAATAGGCGTACATTCTTGCGTCGATTCCAATGAGCATGGGTGTTGTTTTTTTTGTTTATAAAAAAAGTCGGCTTATGAACAAGCCAACATGTGGCGCACGGTTGAATGTAGGCTTCCAGATAAAGTTTGTCTGGTCCTTTGGCTCCAGCGTCAATGACTGTTTTCCAGTGACTGTTTATCTAATGACTGTTTTGTAATGACCGGACTTCTCGTCTTTATCTCCTTGCGCCCATTTTTTCGCTCTACGCGCCTCGTTCTCCGCGCCTCGCGCCCTGCTCCCAGCGCCCTGTCATCTTAATATTTTTTGGAAGGAAAGCACAAACCATCTTTTGGGGAAGGAACGGGAAATAGGAAATAGTAGCAGTTCATGATTGAATTATGGTTCAATCTCTTTTAAACTACCTTGTCATAGAAATTTCATAACTGCTAAGGTTCAAAGTTCCATGTTCACGGCTCCAGGGTATAAGCCTTAAATATAAATGCTTGCAGGTTTTATGAAGAGCGCAAAGAGGCCAAGCTTGCCTCTGTTCCGAGTCTTGGTCCTTCAACCTTGAACCTGATAACCTGATTAGTTACTAAATTTCAACCGTTTCCGGAAACCATTTAGGTAGCAAAATATGGATATAGCAACTGTCATCGGATTTGTAGCGGCCTTTGGACTAATCCTCCTGGGTATGGGGTCCCAAGTGGTCCTTTTCATAGACCCTGCCTCCGCCATGATTGTTATAGGAGGAACCATCGGTGCCACCATGATTCAGTTCCCCCTGGAAGACGTTCTTAATGCCGTCGGGGTGGCGAAAAACACCTTTAAAGCCGAGAAACGGGACCACCAAGGTGTTATTACCATGATGGTGGATTTCGCAAGCAAAGCGAGAAAGGAAGGAATTCTCGTCCTGGAAAACGCCACGGCGGATATCGATGACCTTTTCATCAAGAAGGGGGTCATGCTTGCGGTGGACGGAATGGAACCACCCGTCATTCAAGGCGTTTTGGAGAACGAAGTGGACAACATCGAAGACCGCCACTCCAAAGGCGCCGACTTTTTCGGAGGGATGGCTGCGCTCGCCCCCGCCTTTGGACTCATTGGTACCCTCATCGGACTTATTCTAATGCTTCAAAGTATGGATGATCCTTCCTCCATCGGTCCTGCCATGGCCGTGGCCCTGTTGACCACCTTTTACGGAGCCATCCTGGCCAACGTAATCTTTACTCCCCTGGCGGGAAAGCTGAAGGTGAGGAGCAAAGAAGAGATCTTGTATATGAACCTGATCCTGGAGGGCATCATCGGCATCGCCTCCGGTGACAACCCTCGTATGTTGGAGCAAAAGCTGAACGCTTACCTCCGGCCTCATCTCCGCAAATCTTCATTCGATTAATCTTCGAATGGCCAAAAAAAAGAAAAAAGAAGAGTTCAAACCCGATGGCTTTGTTGTCTTGATGACAGCCCTCGGCATTATCCTCCTGGCCTTTTTTATTATCTTGAATGTAATTGCCGTTCCGGATGAGTCAAAAACCAGGGAGGCGCTGGGTTCCCTGGTGGGCAGCTTCGGTATCATGTCCGGTGGATTGAGGGCAAAGGAGAACAAGGGAAGCGCGCTGCTTCAGAATGCTCCTCCCCTGGTGACGCCGGATAATGAGATGGCCGTTTTATTGAAAGCCCTGGAAGGTTTTGCCGATGAAAAGGAGGGTGGAGGCTCCCTAGGATTTTACGGGTCTAAAAAAGGGCTTGTGATTGCCATCGGGGAAAAATTTGCATTTAAGTCGGGGAGCGCAGAGATCAAGAGCGAGGCAATTCCCCTTTTGAAGAAAATCGCTAAGGCCCTGCTCCGATTCGAAAGTGATTTCTTCGTCGAAGGCCATACCGATAATGTTCCCGTCCGAAGCGCAAGGTTCCGGTCGAACTGGGAACTTTCCACAGCACGAGCCGTCAACACCCTGCGTTTCCTCACTGAAAAAGCCGGGATCCCACCGGAAAAGATGGCTGCGGTTGGGTACGGATCCACCAGGCCCATCGTGGGTAACGACACCCCCGAACACAAATCCATGAACCGAAGGGTGGAGATCGTCATCGCCAAAAAAAGGAAGAAGATTCTTTAAGCTTTTCGTTTATGCAAAAGACGAAAAGCCGATAAAATAAATTTTGACGGGATTTACAAGATAGACAGGATTTTTTATCTTGTTCATCTTGTTATCCTGTCTGAAAATCTTGGTGGGTAGTTTTATATTTGTTAATAATGAGTTTTTTTTGTGCTGGGGAATTGGTTTGGGGAGTCATGGGAAAACTGGTTAGTTACTTGATAGGTTGTTCTCCTTCGGAATTGGAGGGAAATGAAAAAGTCAAAATATTATGAACAAACCCGCTTTTCTAATGTTCTACTGTGAAAATATTTTTAAAAAATAAAAAGTTCAATTAACCCATTGGCTATTTAGGTAATAAAATGAGTTTATTAGCAGATGCGGAAAGTTTATTGTCCAATATGACAAGAGCGGAAAAAGCCCAGGTTCTTCAATGGGTTGTAAAAGATCTTGGAGATGCTTTCCCGGATATTGAAAGTAATCCCGGTATTTGTGGGGGTGAACCGTGTATTGTTAGAACTCGTATACCAGTTTGGGTTTTAGTCCAGGCAAAAAAGCTTGGAACAAGTGAATCTGATTTATTAAAATGCTATCCATCATTAAGAGCTGAAGACCTCGCTAGCGCATGGGCATATTACCGCGTTCACCATGACGACATAGAAAAACAAATTAAGGAAAATGAAGAAGATTAAAAATGGCCCTTCTCTATTCCAACGAAAATTTCCCAATCCCTGTAGTTCAAGAACTAAGAAAACTCGGCCATGATGTTGTTACTATTCAGGAAACAGGGAAATAGGGTAAATCCTTCCCGGATGACTCTGTTCTGGAGTTTGCAGTTTCAAATGAGAGAGCCGTGTTAACCCTAAACCGTAAGCATTTCAAAATATTACATGAAAAAAATCCAAACCATGCGGGCATAATTATTTGTACGTACGATCCGGATTTTTCTGGTCAGGCAAGACGGGTTCACGATGCTATCTGCACTGATAGTAAGTTGCCGGGTAAGTTAATCAGGGTAAACCGTCCACAAAAATAAAAGCTAACCCAAAATATTTGCAATTTATTACCACAAAAGCACAAAGACACAAAAAAGAAAAAACAAAGAATTCTCACAGAGAGTAAAAGAGTAATAGAGGGTAAAAGAATAATTAAATTTTCGGTTTTCCTCTTTCACTCCTTTACTCTTTGTGAACAATATAATAAAAAGTTTTTCTCCGCACCCTCAGCGCTCTGCGTTAAATAATTACGCTTTTAGTCCTTTTTTAGCCGCCCTTTTGAGGGAACTCATTCCCCTTCAAAATAGGAAGCTGTGTAGAAATCGGTTTCTTGCACATTCACCCGGTGGATACAGAGGGACCCATCGTTCAGCTTTGCAGAAAGCTCATCGTAAAGCCACTTGGCCAGGTTTTCCGAAGAAGGATTGATCTGGTCGAAGGGTTTGATCTGGTTGATATCCTGGTGGTCAAGCTGGAAAAGGATTTCATCCGTCATGCTTTTTAGTGTTTTGAAATCGATCCCGATTCCAATTTCGTTCAATTTTTCCGTTCTTAATACCACCTCTGCCTTCCAGTTATGTCCGTGAATATTTTCGCAGACGCCCTCATACCCCCTGAGACGGTGGGCGGAGGCAAAGCTGGTGTGGATGCTCACTTCAAACATATTTTCTTTCTCCAAAAATGGCGGACCCTACCCGGACCATGGTGGACCCTTCCTCCACGGCCACTTCAAAGTCATTAGACATTCCCATAGATAGTTCTTTTAAATCGAAATCCTTTGCCGTAACCCGGTCTCTCAATTCCCTCAGTGCCTGATAATGGGGCCTTGAGTCCTCGGGATCTACACTGAAGGGAGAGATGGCCATCAATCCCTTGATGGAAACATTTTTGAACTGGGAAATTTCCCGGAGCAGCTCCGGCAGTTCTTCAGGATCAACCCCAAATTTAGCCGGATCATGGGCAATATTTACCTGCAACAAGATTCCCATGGACTCCCCCCTCAAAGCGCCCCGCCGATCAATTTCCCTGGCCAGATCCACGGAGTCCACCGAATGGATAAGATCGAAAAGCTCAAAAATATACTTGACCTTATTCTGCTGGAGGTGGCCCACCAGGTGCCACTGGAGCTTATCTCTGCCGATGATTGGAACCTTCTCCCTGGCCTCCTGGATACGGCTTTCACCTAAAATAACGGCTCCGCCTTCCACAGCCTCACGGATATGGTCCACTCCCATGGTTTTGGAGACAACCACCAAGCTCACATCCTCCGGTGGTCTCCCGCTTTTTTCTGCGGCAACGCGAATTTTATGCCTTACTGTGGCAAGTCGATTTGAGATATCGGACACATTTTCCCTTTCTTCACTGTATTTTCATAATATTTTACCATTGATTTTCACTAAATTGCATGGATGAGAATTGTTGATGAGCCTCACCATGGCAGAAACAAGCATAAAAAAAGAGGCGCTCGGCGAAAGTGAACTCCGGCATGGACCAAGACATAGTCCTGCCTCACGAAAAGAACTCTAAAATCAGCTCCGTTAAGTCAAAACTCCAAATTCCTGAAAGGCCAAAAAAAAATGAAACAATGAAAGAAAAAAAGTGGTAAAATCTTAACTAAAGTCTAAAGAAAATTCGCCGTTACGAATGTTAGGGATATTTTTAAACAGTTCCCGACTACTTTTTTGGGAGAAAAAAAATGGCAGGTATAACAAAAACCGGTTTGGGAAGCAGCGCTTCAGGGCTTATGTCACAGGCAAAAAGCAAAAGCGCTCAATCAAAGCAATCAGCTATGAAAAGAAAAATTGTGAAACCCTCGGAAAGATCACAACGGGTGAAGACCGGTTCTCAAAAAAGCAAGGAGATGCAAGGTCTGAATATCAATAGAAAAGGCCTGAAAGGCAGTACCATTGCTGTAAAAAATGCCATTTCCGAAACCGGAAAAGGCAATGGAGTAAAAGCCTTCGGCTGATAAAGGCTCTCGCTCGTAAAAGCTCCAACAAGATGAACTTTTTTTTTCTGAATAAAATAAAAAAATGCAAATTGACAACAACTCCCACAATTCGATAAACGCCCTGCACCGTAAAGCTACAAATCCGGAACCCGGTTCCGGGAAGAACCAGGGGCAACTGAGCCAGGGAATCGACGCGACTCAGAAGACTGCTGATAAGCAGGTAAGGCCCATGAGAAGTTATAAAGGGCACGGAATGTTGGAGCAATATCCCGCGAACCTTACCCTCGCTTACGTAAGTGGGCATGAAAGAAAACACGCCCATAAGAACCGCAGTGAAGCCGGTTTAGAGGGAAAAAAGCTGGAGCAAAACATCTCTTATAATGTTCAGATCAGTTCAGGTGGTAAAGCCATTGCCTCAGGCGGTGTTACCAAGTCACAATCCTCTGCTAAAGGCAGAGAGGTGGAAAAAATAGACAGTAGTGCAAAAAAATCCGGCCCCCATGGAGAAGCAGGTCTCCTCTCCCCCAAATTATTTGAAAAAAAAATCAAGGAATTCCACTTAAATAGAAAGAAAGAATCTCTCGAAAGCGAACTCAGGGAAAGTGCGGGCGAAAAGCGCACCTTTGGAGAATCTAATGACGCCGCTTCTTCAAAAAAGCCAAACCCGTCCTTATCTAACTTTTCGGGAAAAAACTCCAACCACTTGAGCGAAAACCTGGAAAAAACGAATATCCGTCTAAAGCTTTCCCATATCGAAAGAGAAAAAAAGGAGATCTCCCAAGGCGAACAAATTCATGAAGCCACAAAAAATGTAAAATCGGAACCTAAGCAAAAAGAGGGCAATGCACCTGAAATCACCACTACCCCACTTCCCGAAGAAGAGCATGTGGATCTTTCCAGGGTAGCTCCTTCCTCTTACCACTTTATGAAGCGGGGTATTCCCAATGCCGCATTGACCCACGGGTTTGGCGCGGCCTTTGAGATGAACAACATTCTAAATCGGCGTGAAAGCTTCAGCCCCAACCGGACCTTTTCCAATAGTTTTGAAAGCCAGGCAAAGCCTGTCAAAAATCAATTATCCGCCTTGGATAATCTGGCAAGCCACTTTCAGAGCTTAAAGACCCATTCTCAAGAGCTAAGCTCCCACCAGGCCTTCAACGTTCGCACGGCGAAATCCTCCGCTCGCGAATCAATTAGCGCCCAAACCACTTCGGGAAGCCCCACAGGGAGATATCAGGTTTCCGTGAACGCCATCGCCCAACCCCATAAAGTCGTTTCCGATGAATATTCGGATCCATACGCAGCACTGGGCCTTTCCGGTTCCTTCAAAATAAATGGGTATGAGGTGACTGTGGAGACTTCCGACTCCCTGGGCTCCATCATGGATAAAATCAATTACGGCGAAGACGTCAATCAAAACGGAAGCTTGGATTACGCGGAAGATCTCAATGCAAACGGAAGTTTAGATACTTTCCAGATCGATAATACTACAAGCTATACTTTCATCCATGAGGATGTGGATTTTGATGAAACTCTGGATACCACGGAAGACGTGAATGGAAATGAAATACTTGATGGCGGGACTTCCCAGTTAGGCGTGAAAGCGGAAATCCAGTTCGACCGCCTGATGATCAGCACGGTTAATACCGGGAACCGCCGATTGAATATTGAGGATACGGATGACATCCTCCTCAGTTTGGGGGTTCAGTTCGAGAACAATGCCGGGGAAGTGAAAGACACAGCGCAGTTTGGTTCCAGCGGCACCAACCAGCTCAATTCTTCCGCTTCTTTCTCAAGTTTTTCCGTAAACGGCCAAAACTATCAGACACCATCCAATCGGGTAAACAACGTGGTTCCTAATACCAGCCTAAACCTGAAAGATGTCACCGTTACACCTGCCAAACTTGATATTAAAAATGACCTGGAATCCTCCCAGGATAAAATCGAAAGATTTGCCAAAGAGTACAACACCTCCATGAAGACCATTAATAATTATCTTGCTTTCCAGAAAACCCTCAATAGCAACGCCATTGTTCAAAATCTTCGCGCGCAGTTGAAAGAACATGTGGCGGCTCCGGTAAAGTCCCTGAAAAAGGGCGGCAATTCCTTGCAATCCATCGGGCTTGAACTCCAAAACACTGAAAAACATTCCATCTCTTCCTTTGCGGCAAGAAATGTGATGGATTCCGTGATGAAGAACAAAAAGGCCGTAAGCAGTTACAGGGCTCAAGGAACCGCCTCCATTTATTCCGAATTTAGGGAGCAGGGGATCAAGACAAGAACGGATGACACCTTGAAAGTCCACAATGAAAAACTTTCCGGCGCTTTAGAAAACTCTCCCATGGATTTGAGCAAGGTATTTACGCAAAAAGAGGATGGTATTTCCTCCAGGATCGAAAATCTGACCAGCCGTACCCTGGGCAAACGTGGCACTCTGGACATGGAAAAAGCCAGGATCAAGGCTCAAAGCAGCCAATATTCAAAAAGGAGAAGCAGCAGCTATGCCTTAAGGGAAGCAAAATACTCCGCTGCCATAACGGGGTCCAATGTTTTGAATTCAACCAGCGTAAGTACTTTCGCTTAATGATTTTATAGAAAAGCCATGATATATTTAAAATTAGGAAGCCAAAGGGAAATTAACAAAAGATATTTTAGTTACTTACACGTTGATTCTGAGAATTCGTCTCTTACAATCTGTAAAAAACAAAATTTTAACCACTAATGGACACTAATTAACACGAATAAAATCTTAAAAGATTAGTGAAGATTAGTGAAGATTAGTGGTTAAAAGAGATTTCAAATATTTTTGGCTAGATTTTAGATTGAAGGAATATTTATTATGAAAAAAAACGCCATGGAAAACTTTTTATCCCAAAAACTCCAACTCTTTCAAAAAATGTTGGGAATTGCGCAGGAACAGCAAGAGTCCCTCAATAATAATAATTTAGACCAGTTCCAAAGCTATTTAACCGAAAAATCAAAAATGATCGCAAAAATCGAGGAGTTGGACAAAGGTTTTGAAAGCGGCCTGGCACAGTGGGAGATGGAGAAACCCAGGGTCTCTGAAACATTAATAAAAAAAGTCAACAAGCTTAACGATCAGATTCAAGATACCATCCGCAAGATCAAAGAGCTTCAGGAAACACATATGAACTACATGGTGGAAGGGAAAGGCCGTTTGAAAGAGGAAGTTTTAAAGTTCCGACATGATCGAAAAGTCGTAGGCAGGTACGAAGAACCCAAGAGTTCAGCAAAAATCCTGGACATCAAGAGGTAACAAAATGGATATCACAGCGGTAGCGGTAGGCGAGGTTTTAACTTCATACGTTCGTCAGGAAAAATTGGCGGAAGCGCGAAGGAACGCCGAAAGCCAGATGATCAAGACTGCCGTGGCGGAGAGGGTTTCCTTGTCCCAGGATGCGCGGACTTTGGCGATTCAGCCGGTTTCTGTTTTACCCACCCAAACTCTTGCCGTCATGCAGTCCGTCCCCACCACCAGACACAACGGTTCCGCTGCCCGTGAGTATTCCAAAAATCAGCCGGTTTCGGAGACAGAGGCGGAAGCCGTCGAAGAGGCAGAAGGTGCAAAAGCGGTTTCCAAATCCACCACCGGACAGGGTAAAACGGGATCTCAACCCACGGAAGCTATGCAACAAGTCAAGGTTCCCGCCATACCCATTTCCACCCAGTCTCCTCAATATCCCTTCCGTATCCCGAGGGAGCTACAAGTCTATATTTCCAACCTTCCCAAGGAACAAAGGCCTCCGGTTCCACAAAGCGAGGCCGGCCAAAAAGCTGCTTGATTATCCACGTTAGCGGGCTTAAGGAGTTGAAACTGCCTTTGACTTTATAGACTTTTAAAATTGTGAGAGGCGGGTTCTCAGAATTTACGTGTAAAAACCTTTACAAAAAAACACATATCACCACCTCTTCCCCATGAAATCCATTCGTGCTTTTATCGCCATCAATCTCCCTCCCCCTGTAAAAGAGTTGGCCTCCCATATCCGGGAGCAGTTTCGGGATTGCGGCAGAACCATCAGGTGGGTGGATCCCAAAAACGTTCACTTAACTATAAAATTTCTGGGAGATATTCCGAAGGAGAAAATCGAGTCCGTGGGAAAAGCCATTGAAAAGGCGGTGGAAAATATCCAGCCTTTCCGAATGGAGATCGATGGAATGGGGACCTTCCCGAATCTTCGCCATCCGAGGGTCTTATGGATGGGAGTGAAGGAGCCCTCGGAAACGCTGGTCCAAATGGAAACCAGGATCTCCAGTAATCTGGCAACCCTTGGCTTTGAAAGGGAAAAGAAAAAATTCTCTCCTCACATTACCCTTGGGCGGGTTCGGTCCAATGAAAAAAAAGCCTTGATCAGCAAGCTCATTCAATCTCTGGAACTACCAGCCTGCCCTGAAATAAATGTGAAATCCGTGGAACTGTTCAAAAGCGAATTGAAGCCAACCGGCGCGGTCCACTCCGTCCTTGGCAGGTTTGACTTATAGAACACGGATGCCACGAATTTCACTGATTTCACAAATTAAAGATTTAACACCGATTTTCACGCTAGTGAGAATCATCATAATTTCTCCCTATTCACGCCGTCCAGATGATTTCAATCGTTCGGCCTTCGAGCCATGGGACCTGGAAAGGAGTTTGTAATTTCTCTACTTCTTTCAGGATCGGCGTGTGTCCCCTTTTTCTTATTCTTACCTCAAA
>JAJDAS010000262.1 GCA_029261755.1 Nitrospinia bacterium | reverse complement strand
CCGATCCTGAAAGAAGTAGAGAAATTACAAACTCCTTTCCAGGTCCCATGGCTCGAAGGCCGAACGATTGAAATCATCTGGACGGCGTGAATAGGGAGAAATTATGACGATTCTCACTAGCGTGAAAATCGGTGTTAAATGGTCGCTGTCATAAGTTCCGGCATACCAAACCTCCACTGTTTAATCGGTTAAATTCTAGCCAAAGATATTTGAAAATTTATGACGCCTGATATGTTTTTGGGAGCTTTAATCTTAACGCAGAGGCGCTGAGGACGCGGAGAAAACTGGTGTGCTTAGGTTTTTTAGCTTTTCTCCGCGTTCTCTGCGAACTCTGCGTTAAATTTTTTTATTTAAAATTGCAGGAGAAAACCGCTTTTAAGCAATAAAAAGATTAGTGCAAATTAGTGAGAATTAGCGGTTAAAAAGTTTTTTGTTTTTAGGGAGGAAAAAATGCACAAAGGTCTTATTTCCGTTGATCCGGTTATCTGCCATGGGAAACCTTGCGTAAAGGGAACACGAATCATGGTCTCCAATATTTCAAGCCAGCTTTCGGGAGGCTACACCTTTAGGGACGGGCCACAAATAACTTGGCATTTTAGCATCTCATATTCAGGCCATCTTTAACCGACCCTCAATCGCGAAATCCTCAAAAGAGCGTTGCTATTACTGCGGTTTCGCTCAATCGTACCGGTCAAATCTAACCTAAATCTGAGTGCTAAAAACACCAATTTATTTCTGACCCGTCCCTTAATGATATTAAAAAAGGTTATCCCAAAATAACCGATGAGCATATCCGTGCAGCCATAAAATAAGCAACCCATGTGGTAGATGATGAGGAAATTTATTTAGTTCCGGCAGATGAAACTATTGCTTGATCAGAATATTCGGATAGAAACACTGGATTTCCTACGCAATCTGAATCTTGATGTAATCAGCACCAGGGAAATTAAACTTGAACGAGCGGAAGATGCTGAAATATTGGTGGTGGCAAAAAAGCTTGGTCGGATTATTGTAACTTTTAATTTTGATTTCCCTGATATTCGCCATTTTCATATCTGGTGTGATGAGGATGGATATGAATGCGGGTTATCTGAATGGATTTTTGATAGTAATACCATCAATTTGTTGTCCATCCGACAAATCTTCTGAAAATAAGAATGATGCTCTGCCTTTTACAGCCGATTCAATGATCAAAGAGTCCCAGAAGGAATATTTATACCGCAATTGTATTTCTATGGCGTCTAAAATGGATTCACCATCATTTACAACGAGATTCCATTTAAGGAAATCGTTTACTATTTTTTTTGCTGATTTTATATCCAGCGGTTTTGGAATTTTTTTTGTGATGGTAAAAAAAAATTCCTGCAGCACCTGAGTACTGATAACACCTAATCCTGAATTCCATAAATCAATTAGAATATTCGTAGCTTTTTTATTCTTTTCTCCGGCGGAAACATCGTACGCATAAATAATGACATTTGTATCAAGGAATATTTTATCTTCTGGCATGGAGTTCTTCCCTTGCGATTTTGATTCTACCCTTTGTGCCCAGGTCCAACCCTTTTTTTAGTTGCCTTAACTGCCTTTCCTTCGCTTTTTGATATCCTGTTGCTTCCCTGACTCTAATCTCAAGGGATTCTCTTAAAAACTCGCTTAAAGATTCATCCTTGCTTGCCGCAACTATCTTGGCCTCTTTTAATAATAATTTGGGCAATGATAAAGTCACATTTTGTTTATCCATTGATAATCTCCCTGAGAAGAATTAGCACGTAATTACGTGTATCACATATTAACGTGAACTTAAAAGCTTACATCATTTTCGCCAATAATCAAGTTCCTGTCAAGTCTTTTTTTTCTTGTCACTCCTCACTCCTTCTTAAACCTCTTCCCGAAGCTGGAAGAAAACTGCTCGCGCACCTTATCCATCAGCTCCGGGGTGATGAGGTCAATTCCGTTCTTCTCTGCGTAATCCACCATTCCCCTTTTGGCGATGGGACGCGCGAAAAAAGGGATCTTCTTCAACCGTTCCTCCGCATCGGCGCTCCATTGCGGACCGTCTTTTCCCTGGCCTTCTTCTTCACCATTTTCCTGATCCAGATCAAACTGGATCTCCGTGGCGATGTTGATCACTTTTTTCTTCCCTTTTTCGGGCTGGTAGACACACCAGGAATCCTCTCCCATGGAGTCGCCGCTTTCCGCTAAGGCCCTGGCCCGGCATCCGCCGCAGAGGAGCTTGAACTCGCAATCCTCGCATTTGCCGTTGTACTGAGGTTGACGAAGGCCAGCGAAAAGGGGCGATCCTTTCCAGATATCTGCGAAATTTTCCGTTCTTACATTTCCGGTTTTGGTGGGCATGTATGGACATGGGGTTACCTCGCCTTCCGGACTGATCCGGCAATAGTTGGTCCCCGCACGGCATCCACCCACGTACCCCTTCAACAGAGGCGAGTCGGGATCGCACTGGTACGCTACCCTCTTGAAATGCGGGGCGCATTTGGCTCGCACCATCATGCCCGGATATTTCCCGTGGATCTGGTAGAGAAATTTCAGGGTTTCTTCGTATTGCTCCGGCGAGATGTCGGTGACCTCTTCTCCGCGTCCCGTACAGACCAGGAAAAAAAGGTTGAAGGCTACTGCTCCCTGCTCATTGGCAAAGTCCACCAGGGCGGGAATTTCGTTAATGTTTCGGGTGGATACGGAGGTCTGGATCTGGAAATCCAGTCCGACTCGTTTCAACGATTCAATACCGCTCATGGTTTTTGCAAAGGCGCCGGGGACTCCTCGGAAGGAGTCATGCACGGCAGGGTCCAGGGAGTCGATGCTCACCCCCACGCCCTTCACTCCGCTATCCTTCAACCTTTTGGCTATGCTGTCGTCAATGAGATTGCCGCCGGAACCCATCACCACCATGAATCCTTTTTCGGTAGCGTAAGAGGCGATGCCGAAGATATCGGGCCGCAAGAGGGGTTCGCCTCCGGTGAGGATCAAGCATGCTTGGGGATTGATCTCCGCCATCTGGTCGATGAGTTTATTGCATTCCTCCAGGGAAAACTCATCGGTTTTGTCTCCGGTAAGGTAGGAGGCGTCCAGGTAGCAATGTTCGCAACGAAGACTGCAACGCTTGGTGACATTCCAGGAGATGACGTAGGTTTCAAAGGCCATGGGTGGTTTTTTTGTTAAGATGAGATGTGGAAGTTGTTATTTGGCTTTGCCGTCATTAGCCATTTTAACGCTGAGAGGAATTAAACAAGAGACACTTGCAATTAAAAGAAATGAAGAACTCCCTGGCATCAAAGTTTGGAATTATTACCAAGAAGGTAAAAGGTAACATCAAGTGCATTAAACAATGTGTGGTTTATTTGCTTTTCAGTGATAGTTTTCATTATTTCACTCCTATATTGAAGAAGTGGCGGAATTTACCCAAAACCTCACCTCTGTGGAAAACAAGGCTACTGCATACGTCTGCTCCAACTATCGGCGCACCTGGCCTACAACAGACCCCGCTGCCATGTTGAAGATGTTAGGGAAATCAATGAGTCATTGAGAGTTGCTCCTCATTGCCCTTATCCTCTCTCCAACAGGAGGATGGGAGTGGTGCCACATGACAAAGAGAGGGTGGGGTTCCGGTGAACTGAGGTTTTCCTTCCCGAGAGATATCAAGGCGGATGAAAGGTGTTGGTCCGTGCCAACCACATCCCTGGCAAAGGCATCCGCTTCGTATTCGTTCCTTCTGCTTATCCACGAGAAGAGAGGTCCCATCCAGAAAGAGGCCACGGGCACGATGATGCCAAAAGCCACCAGGGCCGACCAGGCATTTTGGTTGAGTCCTAACCCGGCATAGATAAAATCCTGGTGGACGATGAAATCTAGCAAGTAAAGCCCCACCAGGGCCATGGATTGCATGAGGAAGAAAGTCTTTAGGACATGCCTTTTCTTAAAATGGCCCAATTCGTGGGCCAGAACGGAGACGATTTCCTGCTCCCCTAATTTTTCAATGAGGGTGTCGAAGAGGACGATGCGCTTTGCCTTGCCGAATCCTGTGAAGTAGGCGTTGGAATGGGAACTGCGGCGGCTGGCGTCCATAACCTTCACCTCTTGCAATGTGAATCCGCATTTGTCCATGAGCTTTGCCAATTCGTCGGACAATCCCCCGGGCTCCAGCGGGTTGAACTTGTTGAAAAGAGGCGCGATGATGCGGGGATAGGCCACCGTCATCAACAGCATGTAGCCGGTGATGAACAGCCAGGAATAAAGCCACCACCACTCATAGGTGGAAAGGAACCAGACCAGCACCATGAGGAGCGGGATGGAGAGGAGTAGATTAATAACGAATCCTTTGATCCAGTCGACCCAGTAGAGCTTAGGCGTAGTTTTGTTGAATCCGAATCGTTCCTCCACCACAAAGGTGCCGTAATACTCGAAAGGCGTTCCTACCACCTGCTGGGCTGCCATGAGGGTCCCGAAAAAAAGAGCTGTCCTCCAGTAGCTGTTTTCCACCCCCACGAAGCAGGAATCCAAAGCGGCAAAGAGGCCGAAGAGAATGAAAACAATGAGGAGGGAAGAGTCTAACAGAGTAGACCAGTTCTCTATTTTGGTTTTGGCAGCGCTGTATTGGGCGGCGGACTCCAATTCCTCTTGCGAAACGTGTCCCTGGAGGTAATCCGGAACGGTTTTGGAACGGGCGGTGATCCAGCGAAGGTTTTTGGCGGAGAGGATAAATTGCCAGGCTTCCTCCAGGATGAAGAGGGTAAGAAACAGAATTAGAAAGTTTTGTGGGGACATATGAGTGTTTTTCTCCTTTAAAATTAAACTAACCGCGATAGACGCGAATGGTCGCGAATGAAAAAAACAAAAAAAGAATCTATTTTGTATCTATTGGTTCTATGGTTTTATTCGCGTAAATTCGCGTTCATTCGCGGTTATAATGTTTCCTTTATTCCAAATATCTTTATCGCTTTTTCCGCTTTAAAAGTTTTTGTAGCTTCCAATCCACGTTTACTTTGCTTTTGCAAAATCGCTGGACGCTTTCCTTTAGGGGCATGATCTCGCAATGCCCGGTCAGGATCCCATCTTCCGAGCTGTTGATAATTCTCGCAGGATTAGGCCGTTTCCATTCGCTGAAAGCCCAGTTGTACCATGTCTTGGAAACCGACATGGATTTAATCGTGGGAACCTCCT
>JAJDAS010000261.1 GCA_029261755.1 Nitrospinia bacterium | reverse complement strand
AAAGAAGGTGAAGCTGAAAGCCCGCCAGTTGATATAAGGACTGGCAGACTTTAAAAAAGCATTGGCAGGGACGATGCTTACCGCCACCAAAAAAGCAAAGTATCCCGGGAGCCCGTTATGATACTCGTGGTTCCCGAACTTCTTGTAAAGCATGGCCCCCCCCACCAATACCACCCCGATTAGGATGGAAGGGATATGAAGGAACATCACAATCCTTTCAATTTCGCGTGCTTTTTTCTTTGGCTCCTGTTCGTAATCGTGATGCAAGACATTGTAGGCTGAAAACCAGTATTCGTCGCACCATAAATAAATAAGAAGGATAGCCGTGAATCCGGTTGCGTAAAAGGCAAACTCTTCAACAGGTAAGTCCCACACCCATGCCTTCTCCCCGAAATCATATCCGGGCAAATAGATTCCAAGAGTCGCGCCATGATTCGGAAAATTGAAGAATAAATTTCCCAAAAATAAATCCAATAAAAAACCAATGGGAATTAAGGCGCTAATGGTAATCCAGAAAGATTTCTTGATAACCTTTTCTTTATAAATAAAATGAAGCCAGCCCCAGATGGTTAAAATGGGAACGATAAAAAGGGAGAGGCTCCAGGTGTAGCCGTATGGGGTGGATTCCGGGGGGAACACCTTTTCCGGTTGTCCCTGTTTTTCATTAGCTTTCCCAATATCGGATATGGAGGCAGAATAAGGTGGGAAAACTAATTCCCCGGGCACTTGAACGCTGTGAAGGGACAAAAAAGCCGGGATAACAAGAACAGCGATCATGCAGGCAATAACTTTGAAAGCTTGCTTGGGGGTAAGATGTTGCATTGGCCGGAAGTTGGATAAATTACTTCAAAAATTAGTTGAGTTTAGCAAAAAATAACTATTAAGTCCATAGCTATTTGTTATTTTTCCATTAACCTTGTTTTTTTATGAATCAAGCATTATTATATGCAACCATACCTTAGATGTTACTTTTTCCTATAACCGAAAGGAGAAGTGCCATGTCTTTTTTTGACCCCATTTCCATGCCTTTTTTAATCATAGAAGGAGGGAGTTATATTTTGGCAGCTATCGTCTTGCTCCATTCCTGGCGTGAAGCTCCATACCTTTTCATGATTGTCTTGTCGGCTATGTTATTTGGTTTCATAGTGGAATATTTGGCCGTTACGAATGAAACTCACCCATACCAATATAATTATTTTATCGTAAAGTTGCCCGGTCCAATTCCTTTGGGCATTTGTTTGGGATGGGGAGTAATATTTTATTCCGTTATGTTGACGGCGGAGAAGCTTGGGTTGCCTTGGGCAGTGCGTCCTGTATTCAGTGGATTGTTGGCCATTGGCATTGATTTTGTTTTAGATCCCATTGCCGTGGCTCTAAATTTTTGGACATGGTTTCTTCCAAAGCATTGGTTTGGCATTCCCTGGGGAAATTACACCGGCTGGTTTATTGTGATTGTATGCTTCGCTTTTTTTCACGTACTGGGATTCCGTCGTTTTCCTCCCGGGAAAAAAGGAATTACAGGGGATTTCCTGGTGGCGTTTTTAGCCATTATCCCTTCGTTTTTAACCTATTTGGGAATAATGCTGGTTTATGAAAAAATCGTCAAATCAGGATGGATACCCGAAGAGTTGCTCGTGTTCATTATTTTTGTGTCCAGTGCCTTATTGGTTTTAAAATATATTTTTCAATACCAGCGAGACAACCAGGTAAATTGGGTAGTGCTTGCAATTCCCATTTATATGTATGCCTGTTCCATAGTTCCGCTTTTTTTATTTAATATTTATGAGAAATATCAAGCATTGGTGATAGTCATTCCAGCCTTTACCATGCTGGGATTAATTTGGTTTTTCATGCCTTATATGAATAGATTGTTTCCAACAAGTAAAGAGTAGGATGCTGCCATTTAAGGAACTGACGGGCGGTGAACAAGCCGACACACTCGGATTATCTTTCCCCGTCAAAATCTAACCAAGAAAACCAGTAATGGGAAAATGAGCCGCGTTTTGCAAATTAATGAAACTATTTCAAAATAAAACATGGATCCCTTGGGTTCTATTGGTTTTATTAGCCTTAAAACGGCGAGCTTCCCCACCTTCAACCTCTTTTCCTTTCCCTGGTTTCCTGTCGCTTTAGCGTACTAATTCCCTATTGATTCCCGCTTCCCTTCATCGCGATGCGCGTTTTTGCGGCTCCGGCGATTTTGAGAATTGGGGCAAGGGCAGATCTGTTCATGTTTACCCTTTCCTTACTTGCTTGAATTGAAAGCCCCTTCCTCCCTATAATCTTCAGGCGATTTAATTTTTAAAGCTTGCCACTTTAGCCCCCGCTGACTCCCACTATCCATCTTTTTCTTAATGAACTCTCCCACCGAAGCCACCTTCCATTCCCTAAAAAACAAACACTCCTACCTGCCTTTCATTACCGAAATGCAAACCGGAGATAAATCTCCCCGTGCCCTGTACAAAACCCTGTTCCACGGCCAGCCCTTCTCTTTTTTACTGGAAAGCGGTAAGGGTCCGGAAAAAACCTCCAGGTACTCCTTTTTGGGAGGGAATCCCATTTGCGTACTCAAAAGCAAGAAATACCAGATGGAAATAACGCAAGGCGGGAAAACCACAAACAAGACGGGAAATCCCATTGAGGAACTTGAAAAAATTTTGAATTCACAGGGTGGGAAGGTTCCCTACCTCCCGAAGCATTTTTGCGGAGGGTGTGTGGGTTTCCTGGGATACGATGCTGTTCATTTTTTTGAGGAACTGCCCGAAACCACGAAAGACGACCTGGACTTGCCCGATATCCTCTTCCTCTTTCCAGGGGAATTGGTGGTGATTGACCATTTATCCCAAATGGTTACAGCCGTAGTAATAAGCCGGTCTGCCGATGGCTATCAAAAGGGAATAGAACGCCTGGAGAGTTTGATGGTCCGTGCCACCGCCATCGGGGAACCGAGAAGTTTTGAGGAAAAAACCGTTTGCCAGAAATCTCCCGGCCCCATACAGGCAAACCAGTCCAAAGAGGATTTTGAAGAAAACGTTCGTAAGGTGAAAAAATATTTGAAGGAAGGGGATATCTATCAGGCTAACATTTCCAGGCGAATGGAAGCGCCGTTTTCTGGAGATCCCTTCCGGCTTTACCAACGCCTGGTAGAAATCAATCCCTCTCCCTTCTCCTCTTTTCTGAACCTGGGGAGCTTCTACCTGGTTAGCTGTTCACCGGAACGCTTGGTGAAAATCGACGGGAATAACGTCACCACCCGACCCATTGCCGGAACCAGACCCAGGGGGAGCAGTCCCAAGAGCGATCTGGATTTGTCCAATGAGTTGATGGTGAGTGAAAAGGAAAGGGCGGAGCACCTGATGCTGGTGGACCTGGAGCGCAATGACCTGGGGCGAATTTGCCGCACAGGATCGGTGAAGGTGGATGAGTTCATGGTCTTAGAGTCATACTCCCACGTATGGCACATCATATCCAACATCAAAGGGGTGCTTAGGAAAGGGGTCCGTCTGAAAGAGATCCTTTCCGCCTGCTTTCCCGGCGGGACCATCACCGGTTGCCCCAAGGTCCGATGCATGGAGATCATCGACGAGTTGGAGCCCACGAAAAGGGGTCCATATACCGGCTCCATCGGATACATAGGCTACGACGGAACCATGGACCTGAACATCATCATCAGGACCATTGTGTTGACGGGAGAAAAAGCTTATATTCAGGTGGGGGCTGGGATTGTGGCCGACTCCGTGCCGGAAATGGAATACCAGGAAACTGAGAAAAAAGGCGCGGCCATGTTGGAGGCGCTTTTTCAGACTTTCTAAAAAAATTGTAATTACTCAATAAAAGGATTAACTATGTGCTTGGCGGTTCCGGGTAAGGTCATTGAAATTTATGACGAAGGTGGCATGAAGATGGGGAAGGTGGACTTCGGGGGCACGGTCCAGTCGGCCTGCATGGAATATGTTCCCGACATTCGTATAGGCCAATACACTATTATCCACGCCGGTTTTGCCTTGAGCGTCATTGACGAAGAGGAGGCCCAAAAGACCCTGGATCTGTTTGGTGAGCTTACCGAATCCAATCCTCAAGAAGGAATCAAAAAATCTTTTAAAATCAAAGATATCTAATCACTAATTTCTCTAATTTTACGAATAAAAAAAATAAAAATTAGTGGAATTGGTGAAATTAGTGGTTAAAAAGTTTTTGTTCTTTTTTTGTGCCTTTGTGACTTAGTGGTTAAAATAATTCAAATATCTTTGTAATGAAAAACGATACCATTCAGATGGGGCATGGAAGCGGCGGGAAGATGTCACATGACCTCATCCACAACCTTTTTCTTAGCGCCTTCAACAATCCCTGCCTGAACAAACTGGACGACCAGGCCGTACTGGAGATCGATGGACGGCGCCTGGCATTCAGTACCGACTCCTATGTGGTGGACCCCATCTTTTTCCCCGGAGGCGATATCGGCGAATTGGCCGTAAATGGTACCATCAACGACGTTTGCATGTGCGGAGCGCGTCCGCTTTTTCTTAGCGCCGGTTTCATCATCGAAGAAGGATTCTCCATGAAGGACCTGAAAAAGATAACGGAATCCATGCAAAGGGCAGCTAAGCAAGCTGGTGCGGCCATCGTCACGGGTGATACCAAGGTGGTGGATAAGGGCAAGGGGGACAAGGTTTTTATCAATACCTCCGGAATAGGGATTATAGAACACAGCCTTGATCTTTCCGCCGGTAACATTAGGCCGGGAGACATACTCCTGGTAAGCGGTAGCATAGGAGACCACGGCGTGGCTATCCTCACGAAAAGAGAGGGGCTTTCCTTTGAGTCACCTGTCCAAAGCGACACAGCCGCATTGAACGGCTTGGTGGAAGAAATACTCCGGGCCGGAGGCGACGGACTGCGTACCATGCGGGATCCTACACGGGGTGGTTTAGCAGCCATTTTGAACGAGTTCGCGGAGGCCTCCCGTGTGGGATTGCATATCAGGGAAGAATCTTTGCCCATCAAACCTCCTGTTGCGGGGGCATGCGAAATCTTAGGGCTGGACCCATTAAACGTAGCCAACGAGGGGAAGTTAGTGGCTGTGGTGGCTCATGAAAAGAGTGAGGCCACCCTGGATGCCATGCGGAGGCATCCCCTGGGGAAAGATGCGGCCATTATTGGGGGAGCGGTTGCGGAAAATCCGGGAATGGTAACCATGGAAACCCACATCGGCGGCAGAAGAATTGTGGATTTGCCGGTGGGGGAACCATTGCCGAGGATTTGTTGAGTTTTAGTTGCGAAACAATTTTGTTACGTAACTAAAATGTTTCGTATAGTTTTTTTATTCGCGTTCATTCGCGGTTCCATATCTTTAATTTAAAATAAATATGCCAAACCATTCTTCTGAAAAAAATACCTGGAAATTGCTTAAAAAAGCTGCCTCTTTTATCGCAAAAAACAGGCGACTCATCCATCTTGCCGGTACCATCGTCCTTATCTGTTTTGCGGGCTATTACTATTGGCAGTACGAGGCGCTGATTCAAAAACGGACAGGGGAAAGAGTAGAGAATGCCAAGATGATCACGGATTATATCCGCAATGAGGGCATGAGAATCATGGGAGCCGGAAAGTTTCAAAATGTCGAGGGAGCCTTTGGCAAAATTGTAAAAATGGCCAGGGAAAAGGGTGTGTTTGTCCAAATCTATCGTTCTGATGGATTCGAAGCCTTTTCAGACGGCCAAACGGCAAACCATGTGCTCTCCCTGGCAAAGGAAGCCGTGGAGTCCGGCGAGGCGGCCATAGCAGGAATCCCCGTCTCTGAGTTAATAGCAGCCGCCGAAAAAGTGCTTGAAAGGAACAGGCCCGAAAAATCCGTATCCATATTCGAGGACCCTGAACAATCACATGATACGGAATGGTTTGACGAGGCGCTCGCAAAGGGTGAAGTGCTGGACACCAGCCATCCTTATCTCATAGAGAAATTTATAAAAATCAACAGGGAAGAATGCGGAGACGCTTGCCATGCGGGAGAAAACGCCGTCGTAAAGATGGTTATCGATAAGGAAGTGATCAAGCAGAACCTGACGTCGGAGTTAGGGTGGGGAATCGCCAGGGTCGCGGTCTTCGTTTGCCTAATCCTCCTTGTAATTTGGCTGTTCGGCAAATTGGATGAGATAAACAGGGAAGAGAGGGAGCAGGAGAGAGAGAAGTTGAAACTGCAACTGGAGGAGAGCAATAAATCCCTGATGCTGTTGGATGAAGTGAAAAACAGAATCGCAAACAGCTCTTCTTTTAGTGAAGCGTTGGTAAAAAGCATTGAATTGATCTTGGAGAAATTGCATTGGGGGGCGGGCCATGCTTACCTGTTGAAGGACAACGCGGAAACCATTTCGCCATCTAATCAATGGTGCCTTAAAAAGGAAGACGAAGCCGAGTTCGAGGCGTTAAAAAAAATCACGGCAAAGACAGAGTTTAAAATTGGTGAAGGGATTATCGGTAGAGCCGTGGAGTCCAAAAGTAGCGAGTGCATTCCCAACATCAAAAACGCCGACAGAAAACTTTTCCGCCGTATCCTCGAAGGGGCGCCAACCAAAATAAAGGGCGCTTGGGCATTTCCCATCCTCACCGAAGACGGCAAGGTAGTGGCGGCCTTCGAACTCTACTCCTTCGAGGAAAAAGTTCCCAATGACAGTACCATTACCATGATGGAGTTCATCGGGAGTCAACTGGGAGCGGCCTTTGAACGAAAACAGACTGAAACCAATATGGAGAATTTATTACATGATATTAACGATAGAAATGTGGAACTGGAGGCCAACGCGAAAAAGTTGAGCATGGCGAAGGAAAGGGTGGAAAAGGCGTTACTCCAAAAAAACAAGCTGGTTTCCCTGGTTTCCCACGATCTGAGATCGCCTCTCTCCACCATCATCAATTTTGCCGATATTTTACTCCTTTCTTTAAAATCAAAAGCTTCGGAGGACGAGCAAAAATTGATGGTGGAACGGATCGCGGCATGTTGCATAGGCCAATTGGAGATGATTGATGAACTTCTGGACATTAGCAGGCTCCAAAACAGGGGTTTTGATCCGAATTATACGGAGGAAAAGGCATGGTTCCTTGCCATCAACGCGAAAGAGCATCTTTCTCCCTTAGCTGACAAAAAAGGAGTAAAGCTTTCGGTGGACATTTCCCATGAGTTGATGATAACCGTGGACCAATTTCTCTTTGAGGGGGTTTTAAAAAACTTGATCTCCAACGCTATCAAGTTCTGCGAAAAAGGAGATGAGATAAGCGTTTGCCAGCTGCCGGACAGGCCGGTGACCATTGTGGTTTCCGATACAGGAATGGGAATAGAAAAAGACCGGCTGCCTGGGCTTTTTGATTATGAAGGTGGATCGACTTCCTCCACAACAGGCACGGCGGGAGAAAAGGGCACCGGCTTGGGGTTGCCTCTATGTCGAGATATTATGGAGGCTCATGAGGGAAGCATTGCGGTAGAATCGGTGCCGGGAAAAGGGACTAAATTTTTTCTGCATATTCCGGAAAAATCAGTGACAAGTGACGAGTGACGAGTGACGAGTGGTGAGTAGCGGCAGGTTTTTCTTGTCATTTGTCGAAAAAAAAGAACAAAAGCTTTCTTAACCACAGATTTCACAGCGCGGCGAAGCCGCAACCAAAAAGGTTATTAGCCGCGAAGATCGCGAAGAATACACGAAGAAGGAAAAAAGAATTTTCGCCTTCGCGTTCTTCGTGTTCTTAGCGGCAAAAAAATCTTTTATTTTAAATGTTTACGAGAAAAACTGTGCTAAAAAAACAAAGTTTCATAGGTTTGTAGTGCAGATGACACAGATTTATTTTGTTGAAGGTAACTACCAAGCCACTAAGGCACGAAGACACAAAGAAAAAAACGCTCAATTTATGTTATTATTTCGTCATTCCATAAACGTTTTAAAAAGTCGATTGCGGGGTAGACTTTAATATTCTCCATGGTAAGCAGCCTTTCTCCCCAAAAAATTCCCATGCATTCCACTTTATCGCCACCCAGCTCTTCTGACAATCTGTTTAGCCCTTTGTTGAACCTTTTATCCCACCTGGCATTTGTTTTTAACTCCAGGGCTAAATATCCTTTGGACGTCTCAATAAATATATCCACCTCAACGCCGCCTTGGCTTCGCCAAAAATGCACCGGATATTCCAGATCTTTGTAATGAAGATACGCTCTTATCTCATTAAGCATAAAACTTTCAAATAATGCCCCTAGTTCTTCAGGAGCGGGGGGGTAAGGCAATCTGCCGGAAAGGGCTCTTGCCACGCCAGGGTCAAAAAAAAAGAACTTTGGATGACTCACCTGTTTTGTGGCCCTTTTCAGCTTCCATGGATAGAGCCAAAACCCGGCCAAAGTGTCAATTAAAATATCAAAATACCCCTGGACTGTTTGCCTTGCCACGCCTGAATCTCTTGCAATGGATGATGTGTTGGTCATCTGCCCGTTTTGCCTTGCCGCCACTTCCAGGAAGCGGACAAAATTCCCCATATTTCTTGTTAACGCTTCTTCCTTAATTTCTTCTTTTAAATAGGTTTCCGAGTACGTTCTTAGATATTTTTTGGGGTTTTGGGACAAAAAAGCGTTTGGAAGCATGCCATAGGTGCTCTGTTTTTCAATATCAAGCTTGAAATTCACCTCTTTGGAAACTAATGGAAACAGGTTGTAGGTTATTGCCCTGCCCGCAAGCAAATTTACTCCCGATTGCCTCAATTTCCTGGCGCTGGACCCTGATAAAATGAATTTAATTTTTTTTTCTTCAATAATTCGATGAACTTCATTGAGCAAAGCCGGAACCCTTTGAATTTCATCAATCACTACCCAAGAGCCGGATTTCAAATGGGCCGTTTCTTTGTAAAGCAAAGCCGGATCCCTGCTTAAGCGAATGAATTCTGTCGTATTCAGCAAGTCATAAATGATGGTTTTGCCTTTGTATTGTTTTTTTATCCATGTGGATTTTCCGGTCCCCCTAGGCCCCAGCAAAAAAGCGGACGTATTTATTTTTTTTAGCATTCTTGTAAACATAGTAGGCAATTTTACGGCAAATATGCCGACAATGCAAGCAAAAATGCTTGATGATGTTGAAATCCTAAGGTGTAAATGTGGGTCTTAAGGAAGGGGATATTAAAAAAACTCAAATTCTGTAAACTATAAACCTAAGCAAAGGTATTTGAAATTTTATTAGCCACTAAGCCACAAAGACACAAAAATAAACTTTCTTAACCACAGATTTCACGGATTTCACAGATTAAGTAATCTCAATACAATAAATCTGTGTCATCTGTGAATTCAAGCCTTTTCATTTATTCCATGTGCCGAGGGCTACGGAAAGGCAGAACTCTCGCCATATTCAAATAAATCCAATAAATATCACTTGCAAAAATAAAAAAAAGTGGTATATCAAGTAGTATGCTTCTTCGCTTTTTTTGAAAATTACAAATAACTTGGGACTGGAGCTTTTAATGTCGCATGAAATGAGATTCGGAGATTTCAATCGTGAAGTATCCATTCGTCAGCATCTGATCAGCTATAAGCGCCTCATGCCTAAAATCAAAAAGGACGCTGACGGTAATGAGATTCCCTATAAACCGCCAAAAGTTGAACTCCGATCAGTAGATATTTACCGTCTTCTTTCCCCTTACATCAGTATTCGGTTTATTGCGCAAATAAGGGCTGTTGTGCCGCTTGCCCTATACCTCATATTCTTCCAAATTCTCTTATTAAAACAGACAGTTACCGATAGCTGGCTCATCACATGCGGCCTTGTGGCGGTGATTTTGGGCCTTATGATTTTTATGGAAGGCCTTAAGCTCGGCCTTATGCCCTTTGGCGAGATTATCGGCAATACCCTGCCGAAGAAATCGCCTCTTGGGGTCGTGCTTTTTATCGCCTTCCTTTTGGGGATCGGTGTTACATTTGCCGAGCCTGCCATTGGCGCGCTTCAGGCAGTGGGTTCTATCGTGGATGTGGAGAAAGCGCCTTACCTTTATACCCTTTTAAACGAATGGTCGGGTACGCTTGTGCTGATGGTGGGAGCCGGCGTTGGCTTCGCTGCTGTACTTGGCACCATGCGTTTCCTTTACGGATGGAGCCTGAAACCCATCATTTATCTTGCGCTCCTGCCTGCCTTGGCGCTCACCATTTTTTGCACTATGCACCCTGAGTTAAATAAAATTCTCGGTTTGGCATGGGATTGCGGCGCTGTTACCACAGGGCCGGTAACAGTGCCGCTTGTCCTTTCCCTGGGCATAGGAATAACCGCCGCAGCGGGCAAGGGAAGTTCCTCCCTCTCAGGATTCGGCATTGTCACCATGGCTTCCCTCTTCCCCATTATCGCTGTCCTGATTTTGGCTATCTATGTTGCGTTCACCATTACTCCCGCTGAAATAATTCTGGCTGCGCAGACGACGGTTTCAATGGACGGAACGTCTGCCTGGTATAATGAAACGCCATGGGCGGAAATCATGCTCGGCGTCAGGGCTATCGTTCCCCTCGTTATTTTCCTTTTTATTGTTCTCAAACTCATTCTTCGCGAAGGACTGCGCGAAGCAGGGATTGTTGCCTACGGTTTGGCCCTTTCGGTGATAGGCATGTGCATTTTTAATGTGGGACTCAGTTACGGCCTTGCCAAACTTGGAGGCCAGTCCGGTGGCTTTGTTCCTGCCGCTTTTGCCTACATCGAAAGTGTGGAAGGATCGCCTCTTTATATGTATTCCATCGGCATTTCTCTCGCCATTCTTTTTGCATGGGTGCTTGGTTTTGGAGCAACACTTGCCGAACCCGCATTAAACGCTCTTGGCCAGACAGTAGAGAACCTTACGAATGGCGCGTTTAAAAAGCAGATGCTAATGTATGCAGTTTCCGTGGGAGTCGCTTTCGGAATCACTTTAGGCGTACTGAAAATTGTTTATAATATTCCCATAACTTATTTCCTTGTACCCGGCTATATGGCAGGCGTAGCGTTAACATATTTTTCCACTGAAGAGTTCGTAAATATTGCCTGGGACAGCGCAGGAGTTACCACAGGGCCGGTTACCGTTCCGCTTGTACTGGCCATGGGGCTCGGATTCGGAAATGCCGTTAAAGCCTTAGAGGGTTTTGGCATTTTATCCATGGCTTCCATTTGTCCGATCCTATCGGTACTGCTCACGGGGCTATGGGTGAGGCTAAAGATAAAGAGGGCAAAAAAATCCGCCTCGCAGAGCGGTTAAGGCATTTTGGAGGAATAGTTATCATGAATAAAAATTCAATCGAAAAAAGGGAAATCACCGTCTTAACCGACGTCTCGCTAATAACCTGCATAGTGCAGCGTAATATTGCGGACGACATTGTAAGGGCGGCTCGAGAGGCAGGCGCCCAGGGTGCCACAGTTAACTTTGCCCGTGGTACCGGTATTCGGGAAAGGTTGGGGATTTTTGGAGTTGCCGTGGAAGTGGAAAAGGAGGTCATCAACATCGTTGTTTCAACCGATCAGGTGGATCGAATTTTTGAAAAGATGTATCTGGCCGGAAACCTTGATACTCCGGGCATGGGAATAATGTTTGTAACCCCGCTTGATAAGGCGGCTACCTACATACCTCTTGCACTGCGTGAAAGGTTGGCGGCAGAAGAGGGGGCACAAAAGAGAGCGGAGGGGAAATAGTTTTTGGAAGAGCCCGATATGAAAACTGAGCAGAATAAGAAACTCATAACATGCATCCTGCATAAAGCAAAAGGCCGCGATATCGTTCGTCTGCTTTACGAGGAAAAGCATATTAATACTGCAAATGTTATAAGCGGGCGCGGGAGCGGAGTGGTGGAGCCTGTAAGGTTCGGTGATTTTGAAGTGGATATTTTGACGGTTATCGTTGGCGCTGAGAGAGCAGAGGAGATTTTCAACTATATTTACGAAAAAGCGGAGATAGGAATGTGCTTTTGCGGCTTCATGTACCAGTTGTCTCTAAAGAAATCTACCCTGTATACCCTGCCGGATGCCCCCATGGAAGGCTGTAAATCCTAGCTTGCTTTGCACAAGGAAGCTTCAAGCTCGATGTAAATGTTCTTTATATTATCTGATTATTTTCCTTTTCCGCTTCCATATAAAGCCTTCTCTATTCTATGCTTGCGGGCTTGACCCTGGTAAAGTTATATCAATAATTTCAATAGAAATGGGGGCACACCTTGTGGCTATACCAAATTAATATTTATATGCAATAATCAAGGTGTGACCGTTTTCATGCCCTGAAAGGGCAGTATGAGAAACACACGGCTCGGCGGATATCGACACGCAATAAAGCGGGCAAGTTTACCCTATGGTTATGTACTCATATTCCTTTTTTTCATTGTATTTGCTTAAACAGAAACTAATTTTTCTTTTAATAGGTGATTAGCAAGATTTTTCACTGATTTCTTATTTTTTTTAGCCAATGTGTTTAGTGCTACAAAAATATCTTCATCAATTTCAATTTCATAGTGGCGTCTTTTTATTGCAATCTTTACATCAGCAAGTTCAAGAAATTCTTCATAATCCCCTGTGCTGTGAGAATCCCAAAAATCACCTGCCTCATCCTCTGAAGAAAAGCTATCAGGGAGCGTATCTTTTTTCTTTTTAATTTTTTTGCTTTTCATAATACCTCCTTTCTGAACTGTCCATGTTCCGTGCGGAAATAGGCAAGGCAATATTTCCTATTTTATTAATAAAAAATACTACTAAATAACGACCATTGTTAGTTGTTGAATATGCCGCATAAACATTTTCACCCTTAACATGGCCTTTTGAAACTTTCCGAATAATTGGGTTGCTTCCAAGAATATATCTTCAGCTTCATCAATTGAAACATTGTGTTTAAAAAGGAGTTTGTCAACAAATATTTGTTTCCATAAAACCTCATTAATAACCAAATTCATTTCCTTTTGTTTTAATTTATTCCTCTTCAGCTTTAAAATTCTTCGTAGTATATTTCTCCATCTCTTCGTCTTCTCCATTGAGTTTTTTGGTGTAATCCTCTTCATCCAAAAAGGTCTCAACAATACAATTTTTACTTCCTCGATATAGATCACACAAAGTCGGCCGTTCCGGTTCTCGATTAAGAAATTCCGTCATTAAATGTTTCTTGATGTTGAAATCATGAGAAATTTTGTTGGGAGTGTTCTTATGGGCAGTTACCTCCCGTTCATCGGGACCATCCAATCTCATTTTTACTAAGCCTTGATTTTTCAACTTTTTAAGCTCTTGCGCATGTTGAGCATCCATTGGCATCTCCTTTTTAATTAAAATGTCATTATCTTTAAATTCAAGTTTAAAAGTTTTTACCGTTAACTCATTTATTTTATCGAAAAGTTTATCAATATCATAGGGCTTTTCTACGAAATCGTCCATTCCGGCTTCCCAATATTTATCCTCTATTGATAAATTCCCGGTTACAGCCATTATTGGAAAATATTTTACCCTTCTTCGAATAATTTTTGTTGCTTCATACCCATTCATTAGAGGCATATCGATATCCATTAGACAAAGATCGTATTTCCCTTCGTTTTTTTGGGCTTGTTCAACAGCCTCTTCTCCATTCGAGGCCATGTCAAATTCATAGCCCCATATATCCATAAATTCACTAGCCAGCATTTGAAGAAGCTCATTGTCTTCCGTAATTAAAATTTTCATTTTTTAAAATCCTTTTGCCCCATAACGACCCTGTTCAGTGGCGGCCCGCTTTTGGCCGTCCACTGAAATAGATCGTTAGCCTTTCTTTTGGTTTCTTTCAAAGATTTCATCTATGCTTTGGCCTTTATAAAGGCGTTGGGATATTTCAACATAGTCGGTGGGTTCACGATTAATCAGAGCAAGAAATCTTAATGCGTCTGAAGGACCAAGAACATTATTTAGTGCCTCAATCCCTTTTACTTTAATTTCAGAATCATTTTGTAGGTTTACTTTTCCCATTTTTGCTCCTTTTTAACATAATCTACGGGATTTAGAATACTAATATCGAGATTTAACCTTTTTTTCGTTCTTTTTCTAAATTTCTCATCGCAAGTAAGAAGATAATCAGAGTTTGCATAATTTGCGCATGATAAATGGATGGCGTCTTTTGACGACAAAGATCCTTTGACCTGAAATTCCTTGGCTTCTTTATATATTTGATCATTAACGTCTATCTTAATTTTACAGAGTTTTGATAAACGAAGCACTTCAATCTTTCGATCAAAAAAAATGGGGATAAGACATTTTCATCTTCATGCATAAATGACCATACCAAACGAATATTCTCTTTTTCCGCTTGGGCAAATATCCACTGGCAAGCGATGGCTTCCATTTTTATTTTTACTTTACTGAGATCATCAAAATTTCTTTGGAAGCAGTTATAGTCAAGATAAATTAAACTCATATTTTATAATTTTACAGTTTCAGAAGTTCAGCCTTTTCCTCTACCCAATCTCCACGGGCATAGCTGCCAAATAAGATAATCATCTCAGGAGTTGTGTATTCCCGGATAATTTCTACCGCCGATTTTAATTCCTCCTGCTTATCTTCAGGAAGCTGGTCTAATGTTGTTTTCATCGGTTTATTATAGCTTTATGCGTTCAATATGACAATTCTTCTTAATTGGTTAGAAAGGGGAACAGTATAGGACGATACCTTTATAAAGCACCATGCAGTCATGCAGAGATTTGATCGCACGCAGTTTCTCTAATAGGTGACCCCGTGTGAGCGGGCACTCTCCTTCAAGGCTGGTAAAAAGTGTAGCAATTCAGAGTCTGAGAAGATTGCAAATGCACTGTATTTGACAGTTAACCAGATGCGACCCCAATCCTCATTTGCAAGCCGTTTGGTGCAAGATTCAGGTAATACAACAAGATTTGGCTATACCAAATTAATATTTATATGCAATAATCAAGGTGTGACCCCGTTTTCGTATGAGCACGTTAGAGACCCATATCTTTACTGGCCACACAAGCACAGGGAAGTGTGTCTTTGACCTGTATAGTCTCTGTTAGGCTGATTTCCTTATACGACGCGTGCGATACTTTGA
>JAJDAS010000260.1 GCA_029261755.1 Nitrospinia bacterium | reverse complement strand
CAAAACACCCTCCAACTTTAAAAGAGGCCACGCGAATGATTGCCAAACTCGGCGGTTTTATAGGGCGCAAATCCGATAAAGACCCAGGCCCTACAACAATCTGGAGAGGGCTTTTACGCTTAAAGGATATTAGCGTTATGTGGTCTTTGTCATCCCCTTAGCATGCTATTGCTATCCCGGAATAATTAATCTCTCGCCTCAATGCCCTCTATCAAACCTATGAGCAGGCTTAAGGATTAAAAATTTATTGTCAACAAGCAAAAGTTTCTAAAAAAAAATCTTTTAACCTCCATGCCTCAGCGCGCTCAATGAATTTTATTGGTTTTTCACGCCCCCTTCCGCTACTACCATCAATATTTGTGGGTAAAGATTAGCTTTACTAAGGGGGAATTAGTGGTAGGTTTCTATAAAAAAGTGAGTTTTTAGAAGTGCCCTAAAGTTGATCAAACCTTCACACTCAAAAGCCCCAACTGGTTGATGGGTTGTTGTTCGGAGACAACGGGGGATACCACCTTTTCCTGTTCGGTGAGGCCGGTTTCCAGTCTGGCCTGATAACCAAACTCCTGTAATTTAGACTCCAGGAGGGGGAGTCCGGCATCAATGAACTTCACCACCTCCTCATTCTGGGAAATGAATTTGCAGTGGATGGATCCTTCACTAATATGGACGTCCGCTCTTAAAGAACCCAGGGAGGTCATATCCAGCAGCAGCGTTACGTTGCAGTCATCTTTTTCTCCATTTCCTTCACCCTGGCCTTCCCCGTTTTTTCTTACAAACACCTCCATGGACTTCATCCTGCCGTTTTCGGAGAGATAAGGGATTTGAAAATGGACCGTGCCGTCCTCGCGATGGTTCACTGCGTTCATCACCTGGTTGAGTTCGATCTGGTTGCCGGCGGTCCTGAGGGTATTCGCCAGGTTTTGTAGATCGCGGATTTGGACCTGCGCCTCCCTGGAATCCACTTTCATGGTGGCAACCTTTTCCTCCACTACTTTGGAGAGCTTCATCAGCTCGCCTTTCAAGTCCCCTTTCAGAGTGATGTTCTTGATCTCCTCCGGTGAGAAGCCCTTCTCCAGGGCTGTTTTGATCTTGGCCTCGTAGTTTTGGCCGGATTGGTCAAAGGCCTTTTGCAGGAGGGCTGCGTCTGGTTTGCCCGGTTTGGGCACCACGGCATCGCTTAGGGCCTGGCGAAGTCCATCCACTACCTTTCTCTCAGAGTTCAATGACGCAGGCAGTTTTTCGTTGGTGAGCAGTTTGGCAAGCCGATTCATTACCTGGTCCAACGGTTCTTTGGAGGGGAGGAGTTCTCGGATGAGGCCTGCGGCCTTTTCCATGTTGAGCTGCGGATGAAGCTTAAGTGGCTGAAGAGTAAGTTCCGGGGCACGGGATTCCACCGACATGGAGATGGTTTTCCCCGCCTCGATTCCCTTGGGAACCGGCGCTTCCACCAGCTTTCCCTGGATTTCCATAACGGCCTTGTTTCCGGGAGTCAGGCGAACCACCTTCACTTCCACCACTTGACCTTCTTTCAAAGGAGTTGCAGGCTGGCCTTCCTTCCATTGATTGGGACGAAGCTTGAGGAGCATTTCCTGAAGAAGATTGGCCTTGGTTTGTGGGACTATGGGCATCTCCACCGCATTACCTTTTCCCGATGCGGAAGCGCCCTCTTGCAAGATCTTTAGGGTCACCTGCGGGAGGTTGCTTTCCACCTTGGCGGTGATGGTTTGCCCGGCGGTGAGCGCTTGGGAAGAAGAAGCCGGGATTTCGGTCCCACCGAACTTGATAATAGCCTGATTAGCCCCCAGGTTCTTTACCACTGTGCCGGTGAGGATGTCGCCTGGCTTTGCCGTGGAGAGGATATTGTTCGGGGACAGGTTTTCCGGGGGGGTAAGCACCAAAGTACCTGTCGTTGAGGGACCGGCCTTGGGAGCGTTTGCAAGGGCCTGTTGGAGGTTTCCTTTCGCCTCCGGCGCAACCATTTTGAGCAAGATTTGGTTTGCCACCTTCACCACCTCTGCGGTGATGGGTTGTCCGGGGGGCAGGTTGGTGTTTTGAGGCAGAGGGATGTCCTGTCCGGCAAATCGAGCCATGGGGGCTCCCTGGGAATTGGTGGACTTAAGAACGGTGCCATGAAGGATCGTTCCTGGTTTCAACTTGGCGAAGGTATCCAGATCCGAAACGTTTTTCGGAAGGGCCACGCTCATCAGTTTATCGAGGGGCATTCCTTGGGAAAACATGGGGCTCCAGGTTAAGGCAAACAAAATTTCACAAAGAGTAAAAGAGCAAATGAGAAGAAAAAAAGGGAATATCTTTAAAAAATTTTGGTTTTTCCTCGCCAGCTTTTCTCTTTAACTCTTTTACTCTTTGTGAATAAAGTCTTTAAGAATTAAGGTACTTTTTTTCTAATTTTAATCACTTAAAATTTTAGGCACTTTAGTTCACTTGCTTAACTACCCTTTTATAACAATTAACGGCCTCATTCGGGCTACCTTGAGAGAGAGACCCGCTTTTTCCACCACATTCACCACATCGGCTACATTTTTGTATGACTCCGGGGCCTCCTCTTTCAGGGTGTTCCTTCCCGTTGCCCTCACCAGGATGCCCTGGTCGCCCAATTCCCGCTCAATAGCCCTTCCCTTGGCGTTTTTAATAGCTGCATGGCGGCTCATGAGGCGTCCGGCTCCGTGGCAGGTGCTGCCGAAGGATTCCTCCATGGCCTTTTCAGCTCCCGTCAGTACGTAAGAAGCCCGACCCATGTCTCCAGGGATGATCACCGGTTGGCCCACCTCCTTGCAAGATTCGGGAATCTCCGGGTGATGGGGAGGAAAGGCCCTGGTGGCTCCCTTCCGATGGACAGCAAGCTTCATTTTTTTTCCATCCACCGTGTGTTCCTCCATCTTTACGATATTGTGCGCAACATCATAAACGGAAGCCATGCCCAGGTCCGTGGGACCTTTTTGGAAAACATGCTCAAAAACCCTTTGGGTAAGGCCGGACAAACATTGGCGGTTGGCCCAGGCGTAATTGGCCGCAGCCCTCATGGCGGCGAGATAGCTTTCCCCTTCCTCCGATCGGATGGGCGCGCAGGCCAATTGCCGATCCGGCAGCTCGATGCCGTATTTCCTCACGGCCTGGCCCATCACCTGGAGATAGTCGGTGCAGACCTGATGCCCGAACCCTCTGGAGCCGGTATGGACCATCACCACGATCTGGCCGGGGAAGAGCCCGAAGGCGTCCGCTGCCTTGGGAAAGTAGATTTCGTCCACCACCTGAACCTCCAGGAAGTGGTTGCCCGATCCCAGGGTGCCCAACTGTTTTCTGCCTCTTTCCAATGCCTTTTTACTCACTTGGTCCGGGTTGGCCCCCGGCAAAGCTCCTTGAGCCTCCAGATGTTCCATGGATTCGCCCAGGCCGTACCCTTTCTCCACGGCCCATTCCGCCCC
>JAJDAS010000259.1 GCA_029261755.1 Nitrospinia bacterium | reverse complement strand
TTGCGTTGGACAATAGATTTTGAATAACCTCCAAGAACAGTTTTGAGTCTACGTAAAGCCTGGATCCTCCCTTAACTTCACAATCGATTTTGACCCCTTTTAATTCCGCATTATCTTTCACCGCACCGGTAGAGTAAAGAGCGAAGGTGATGGATTCCGTGAAGGTGGGTCTTATTTTTTTCGCTCCGGTTTTCAATTTTCCGATATCAAACAGTTCAGAGATCATCTTAAGAAGTCTCTCCCCTTCACCAAAAGAACGGAAAACCATATCTCTGTTTTTATCGGTGAGGGGCTGTTCCGTATCGTCCAAAACAGCCTTCAAAGAGTCCAGGATTTTGCTAAAGGGGGTCCGTAGGTCATGGGCCACAAGGGAAAGAAACTTGTCCTTTACCTTGCCTGCCTCCCTGGCCTCTTCCTCCGCAATTTTACGTTCAATGACTTCTTGTTCCAATAATCTTTTTTGCCGGTGCAGATCAAGGAACACCTGAACTTTGCTTTTGAGTATATTGGAAACGAATGGTTTGAGAATGTAATCAACCGCCCCCAACTCATAACCTTTAAAGACCTTGGACTGGTCAGGACGTTGGGCTGTATTGAAAATGATAGGAATTAATTTTGTCCTTTCACAGGATCGTAATTTTTCTGCCACCTGGAGTCCATTCATGCCTGGCATGTTTACGTCAAGTAGGATCAGGGCGATATCATTTTTCATGGCCAGGTCCACCGCTTCTTCTCCGGAAAAAGCTTTGATGAAGTTCACATCAAGGTCCTTGAGAAAAACAACCAAAAGTTTAAGATTGCCCGGGAGGTCATCTACAAGAAGAATATTAGGTTTTTCCATTTCCGGCATATTGATCATCCTTTTTATTGCTTTTTCACCCACGTATGAAAGAAGATCGATTCAGCGATTTTAAACAAAAAACTTTTCAGTTGCAATGCACAAGCATGAAGCCACCAAACACAATATGTTATCATTTAACTAAATTATAAGGAACGGATCAAAAAAACCATTCGAATGAAGAAAAATCATATGAGTGAAAAAAAACATAAACAGGAAGTTTTCGCACGATTTGGTGAAGCAGCTTATTTCGCTCAATTTTTCGAAACCCAGATTGAAAATTTACTGCTTCTGGTAGCCTTGTGTAAAGATAAAAAAATCACGCAACAGGGCCTGGAAAAAATTGATACCGGTCTATCTACAAAATCCCTCGGCTCCCTTATTGTGGAACTAAAAAAACATTTGGAGTTATCTCATGAATTCGAAGATTTGTTGAAACATTACCTCGATCAACGAAACTACCTTATGCACGATTTTTTCTACAAAAATTCCGGCAAACTTGTTTTATCCGCCGGACGCGAAACCATGATCGCCGAACTCCGTTCGCTTTCCTCCACTTTTCATGAAGCCGCTCTTATCGCGCAGGATATGTCGGAAAAGCTGAATTCTTTTGCCAAACATGAGGATTAAGACAGTCTCCCACCTCATTTTTGCATCCTTGTCTCACTTCAAGAGGAGGGTGAGCAGCTATTTTACTGACCAAGCAGAGTAAAGTAAAGATCACAACTGCCCGGTGAAGACTCAATCCAGATTTTCCCCTTATGGGCCTCTATGATTTTTTTGCAACTGCTCAAGCCTAATCCGCTTCCGGCCTGGCTTCCTGGAACCTGAAAAAAGTTCTCGAAAACCTTGTCCTTAAATTCATCCGAGATTCCATTCCCGTCATCACTCACGCATACTTCGATAAATTTTTCTTTTTTCTCCCAGAAAACATCTATTCTGTTATTGGCATATTTTGCGGCGTTACTCAGAAGGTTCTCCATAACCCTGCTGATTTTAAACTTATTCATTTTGCAGGGCATGGGGGAAGAGATCTCTTTGGGAGAAAAGAGTTCTCCATTTACATGGATCTCTTTTTCCTTTATCCCCTTGTAGTAGGAAAGGATAACCTCGTGAATGACTTTGCTCAAATCCTCTTTTTCCATTGTTAGCTCTTCTCCGGTCTCGAACTGAAATATTTCCAGAGCGTCTCCCACAATGTTCAATTGCCGTCCAGCGCTAGCTTTGATCATTCTCCAATATTCCATCTGAGGTTCTTCCAAAGTGTTGCCAGTTTCCTCCAGCATTGTGTCCAGTGCGCTGATAATGGTGCATGAGGGCGACCGTAAATCATGGGTCAATATAGAATAAAAATTTTCCCTCTCCTCGAAGAATTTTTCCCTCTCCTGGTTAAGTTTTTTTAATGCGGCGTTGTTTAGCTCCAGCTTCCGGTTCATATCCTGAACTTCGTCATACAACTTTTTGCTTGCTAATAGATTGACTGCTCGGCTCAACAACTCATTTTCATCGAAAGGTTTCACGATATAATCATTTGCTCCAAAGGCAAGCCCCTTTAAGATGTCTTCCTTTTTCCCCGAACTTGTCAAAAGGATTAAAGGAATGTGCTTTGTTTCCGGAGACACCTTCACCTTGTGGCAAACCTGGTAACCATCCATACCGGGCATGTAAACATCGGAAATAATAATGTCCGGGGTATACTCCTTTATCTTCTTCAGGCCATCCTTGCCATTGGTAGCGGTGATGGCTTCGATGCCTTGTTTTTTCAAAACATGTTTGATGATGTGCAAGGTGGACAAGGTATCGTCTATAACCACCGCCTTTTCCATTCTTTGGGCTTTTTGTGACTCAAAGAGAAGAGAAATGTAATTTGTTAATTGGTCCGGTGTAAACGGCTTTAGGAAGTACTCGATAGCGCCTGCCTTAAACCCTTTTTCTCTTTCTTCCTGGGAGTCCAGGGCAGTGATCATGATGACGGGAATGTCATGGGTAAGTGGATCTTCCCTTAGTTTTTTACAAGTTTCATAACCATCCATGCCGGGCATAATAATGTCCAGCGTGATAAGATCGGGTTTTTCATTTTTCGCGAGGATAAGGGCATCATTTCCGTTGGAAGCCTGAATGACTTTATAGCCATGTTGCTTGAGTTCATTGACCATCATATGCCGCAGCCACTTGGAATCTTCCACAACCAGAATCTTTTCTTCTTTATTTTCAAGGTCTCTTTGTTCGATGTTATAAACAACGTTGAGTAGTTCATACTCCTGCACAGGTTTCTTTAAAAAATGGTGGACGCCGATCTCAAATGCCTGGTCCACCAGTTCCTTTGAAAGTTTCCGAGCCAAAAAAACAATATGAATATTGGCGAGTTTAGGGTTGGAAAGGATCTGAGTGCATATATCCAAGCCGGCCATATCTTCAAATGATTCGCCAATGATCAACAGATCCGGAGTCTTTTTTCCTGCCATGACCACCGCATCTGAGGGGTTTGCCGTGGTGGTGACCTCGTAATCGTATTTTCCCAGAATGTCCTTTAAGTTTTTGCAAAGGGAATCGGTGGAGACACAAATCAGTATCCTTTTTAAGCGGTGGCGGTTGCTCTCGAAGTGCATCAAGGCCTTATAAAGTTTGTCTTTTTGAATAAAACCTTCCTTGACAAGGATTTCCCCGATTCTGACCTTTTTCCGAAGTCGAAGGTCCAGTAGGTATTTCAATTGGCTGCTGGTGAGGAATCCAAGCGATATGGCCGCTTCTCCAAACTGCACGCCATTAACGTCCTGGTACTCCTTGATTACTAAAATATCTTCTGCTCCGATTATTCCCGTTTGGCTGGCCAATGTACCCAAAAGCCTGCCCTGGTTCTGAATGGCCAGGGCCTTTTCCAACTGTTCTTCATTAATCAGTCCCTGGTCCAAAAGATATTTACTGAATGATATTGTCTCTTTTTTCATTTACACCTCTGCAAGGTATTTTGATACTGAAATTAAAGAATAGCTTGAAAGAAAGCTATCAGCGTATTAACGTGCTTGGTCTTTCATAGCCTTCGAAATGGCCATGTCCGCCTCCCTTTTCCTGATGGTTTCTCTCTTATCGTAATCCTTTTTTCCCGTGGCCATGCCCAATTCCACCTTGGCTTTGCCACGCTTCAGGTAAATCCTTAAGGGGACCAGGTTAAACCCCTTTCTGTCCATCTTTCCGATAAGTTTTTTGATCTCCTTTTTGTGCACCAGGAGTTTCCTGCGCCTTAAGGGGTTGTGGTTGAACTGTGAGGCTGGATCGTATGGACTGATATGGCAGTTCACCAGGAACAACTCTTCGTGAATGATTTGAGCGAAACTGTCGTGTAGATGGGCCTTTCCATCCCGCAGGGATTTGATTTCCGTACCCACCAAGACGATTCCAGCCTCTATCTTTTCATGGATGTGATAGTTGTGGAACGCCTTTCTGTTTTGCAGCAGGATTTTCATCGGCTCGTCATTCGGCATATTTTTTCCTGGTCAGTCTGCCAATATGGCAATAAATTTCGTAAGGGATGGTTCCCATTTTTTCGGCCCATTCCTCAGCGGAGACACCCTCTTTACCATTTGCCCCCAGAAGAACCACCCTCTCTCCCACCCGACAATCCGCAATTTCAGTTACATCAATGGAGGTGAAATCCATGCAAATGGTACCAACCTGGGGCGCTCTTTTCCCACGGACCAGAGCATGGATCTTACCGGAGAGGTTGCGATAAAGGCCGTGGGAGTATCCTATGGGAAGTGTGGCGAGCTTGCTTTCCTTATTTGCGGTAAAATGGCCACCGTAGGAAACGCTTGCTCCTTTCGCCAATTCTCTGATATGGAGGATTTGAGTTTCCCAAGACATAGCCGGTTTCAAATCCAACCCGGGGAATGGATATTCGAAAGGCGAGGAACCGTAAAGGGCAATCCCCCCCCGGACCATATTGTAATGGGCTTCAGGGTAGGCAAAGATGCCGGCGCTATTACAGACATGAATCAATGGTATGGAATATCCGGCCTTTTTCACGGAGTTTACCAGGTTGTCAAATCTATTCAACTGTTCGAGGTTTTTCTCTCTATTCTCCAGAAAGGCAAATGCCAGGTGGGTGCATAATCCTTCCACTTCCACCCATTTGGAATTGGACAGCTCCTCAAGAGCAGGCAATACCTCGCTTTCCGGCATACCCAGCCTGGACATTCCGGTATCGACTTTCATATGAACCTTGGCTTGCCGGCCTGATTTAGCAGCCACTTCTTCCAGGATCTTCACTGCTTTCAGGCTGGATACCAACGGTATCAGAGAATAATCCAAGATCCATCTCTCTTCATCCTTAGCAGCGCCCCCCAGGACCAGGATAGGCTCCAATATCCCGGCTTTTCTAAGCGTAACCCCCTCATGGACAAAGGAGACCCCAAAGGCATCTGCTCTTTCATCCTGCTTAGCGCCAAAATCAGAGGAAAGCCTTTGGGCCACTGGTACCAAGCCATGGCCGTAGCCATCCGATTTTACCACTGCAAGGACTTTCACCGAGTGGCCGACTTTTTCCTTGATGACTCGGAGATTGTGGCTTATGGAGGAGAGGTCGATGGTGGCGAAAGAAGGGTGATTGGAAAACTGGTCATCCATGAGTATAAGAACGATAGGTGGAAATATTAATGAAACCGGCGTTTAAGCCATGGTAACGGATTTTCAGGCAAAGTTCCGGGAATGCAGATAGGTTAGGATTCAGACACTTATTATTCCCATATTTTATTATTTAGTCAATTTTTTGGGACATGAAAAGAGCGCAAAAGGCTACAGGAACAAGGATTTTACTTTTTTCGGGTCCCCTAAGCAAAAATTAATCAAAAAAAATAAACTTATTGCTAAAGTTTTTATCAATAAATCCGATAGGTTCAATAAGGAAGATTCTACACAGCCTTATTTAGTGATAAAATTTTTCAGAAAGGAGGGATGAGATATGGGAAAAATTTCCATTTTTTCCTCGGGTCCCCAGATGGGAAACAGATTCAGCGTTAAGGCCGCTGTCCAATCCGGTAAGGATGTGACGGACCAGATGAGTTTGAATGCTACCATCGAAAGGACACAAAAAGTCCGGGCTCGTTATGATGCGGTGCCTCAGGAAGGGAAGCAAATCGCGAGCGGCATTAATGAAAAAGGGGATGCCATGGCTTCCACCGGGGCTGAGAGAGCGGGTCAGATCAGGGATATGCTGGATCAGTCCATTAGCGGTGTACAGCAAAATACTTCCAAGGATGTGGCGGGTAAAACGGCTCTGGTGCAAGCTGTTAGTCAGGCCAGTGCGGTTGAAACGTCCAAAGGCAGCCAGATCAGCTTTGACGCCTGAAAAAGTAGGGAAAAGCCAAAAAAGTTTTCCGGAGCCACCTGAAAAGCCTTTTTCAGAGCACCTCCAACAGGGTTTTCTTGATTAATTCCAGTTGG
>JAJDAS010000258.1 GCA_029261755.1 Nitrospinia bacterium | reverse complement strand
TCTCGTTGCATTGAAAATGCTTTTTCAAGGAACTTTTATTAATTTCGCTGAATAATTACTATTTTTTTTGCTATACGTTTCTCGAGCCCTATCCAATCGGTATTGGATCAAATCATTTGAATAGTCCTTTCCCCTGCTCACAACAGCACCCCTTCTTGTTCGATGGTTCGTTTAAGGGGTAATACGGAATGCTTGGAAGAGTTCCATTCTTTTTTTGTACGGATGATACTACTCAAAATTTGATCGGTATCTAATTCTATTTCATATAGATTATCTCGAAGTGTTTTTTCCAGTTTGGCATTTTTTGATTCTTCCGTGAGTATCAGGAAATCCCAATCCGAATCTTTGTGGGCTTCGCCACGGACGCGCGATCCATAAAGAACAACATCGGCATTTGGGGCAACGGAGCGAATTGTTTTTTGGATTTTGGTTAGCAAACTTAATGTATTTGGGGTTTTATTATGCCATTCATTTAAAAGTTTCATATTATCTCCTGATTATTTAAACCGATTTCTTTCCTCTTCGGTTCCTTGGAGTAAAAACTTTTATAATTGGTGTGAAGGCTTCGCACCAATTGGGGTATATCATATAAAATTACCGCAATTATAGCCAAAATAATCCTAGCCGCCAAAGCAGACACGACATTATAAAATTGAGCATTGTTCACCGGTCTCTTGTTAATAGTTAATCCATTGAGCTCTTTATGAACCCTTTGAACCGTTTGTGAACCCTTTAATTTATAAAAAGTTCCTTTTCCTGTATCTCCAATTTGTAATAGAAGTCCTTTGTTTATCAATTTGTTTAATTCTCTGGTTGCTGTAGATTTTGATACGCTAAGTATTTTTTGATATTCACTATTTGTAATTTTCCCTGTTTCTTTTACATACATCACCGCTTTAATCTGCCTGTCGTTCAGTCCGAGTTTTTTGAGATTCCTCTTCCAACCCCATCATTTTCAAATGCTTTTCAATAGTCAGCTATCTTCTTCTTGGCAATTATTTTTATAAACGCGATATTCAGTAAATATGTTGGGTCGCTTAGTGCTATCGCTTGGTTGTATTTCCATAGAGCGTAATTTAGCAATCAAATCATTGATACAGGCTACTGGGTCTAAGGTATAGCTTGACCCCCAGCATCTCCAAAATTTCCACCCAACTCTTTCCATTGTCCGTTGACGCTTCCAGTCATCCATCCATTTTTCCGGAGGATGATATTTATCTCCATCCAGTTCAATAGCTAAACGGCGGTCTTGCTCACCTTCCACGACTAAATCTATGGAATACGGACCAACTTTAACTTGGGGAGTGACGTTATATCCCTTCTCTGTCAGCCTGCGATAAACATCACGCTCAAATTCGGAATCACATTGCTCAATTGGATCATCCACCTGTTCTTGGTGGGGCATTGGGTTGGCAAAGTGTCTTATAACTTTTAAGCGTAAATCATTTTCATTGCCAAGGTCGTTTTCCTGAATGCTTGTATACAGATACATGCGGTCTCTTGCTCGAGACAGGGCAACATTAAAACGTTGCTCAGATTCTCTTTTAGTCATTGCCAATCCTTGCCCAGGGCCAACAACCATGGACAAAAACATGATGTCCCTTTCTTTACCCTGAAAGGTTGCCGAATCTCCGCAAGCTATATTGAAAGCCTCGTAAGCATCTTCACCCAGTTCGGACAATAGGCGACCTTGAATTTCTTTGGCTTGTTGCGCTCCAATCAAAGAAACCACACCAATGCTGCGCCCCGCATACCTTTGATCAGACGTAATATTCTTTATTTCCTCAACAATAGCTTCTGCTTCTGCCTCATTGATATTCTTTCTTTCATCACGTTTGCCATCCGGCACATAAACATGTATTAATGGCGGATCAAGCCTCTCCGATGTCTTGGGCAAACGTAGCGGTATCAATTGTTCGTTGTAGAACTGCATACTGAAACGAATAATAGGTTCAACACAGCGAAAATGCTCATTCAACATAATCCGTTGACTTGGGAATACCGCGTTGGCAAGATCATACACGGAAACACCTGGTAAGAGTGACTCCGCAAATGGTTGTCCCCTAAGAAAATTATGCTTTAACTGAAGAATTTTTTCTTCCGCGAAGAAAGCAGCATTTGGACTCACCTGTTTATGATCTCCTACTATAAGCAATTTCTTCGCACGCAGGATTGCAGGGAGCGCTGTAATATCCGACTGTGAAGCTTCATCAATTATAACCAAATCGAATGAGCCGAAGTCAGAGGGCAAGATTTCGCTAATGCGCCAAGTTGGCATTATCCAGCAGGGTATCCCTTCATAACAATCTTGCATTGCTTTATAAGCTTCCCTTTTATGACGTGGCGCTCGTTTACCAGTTCCTTTCCCAATTCTTCCTATTGCAGCCACAAAACGCATGAGGGCTCCCTGAACACGCTCGGTCATATTCATGTGCAACCCTATATTCGTTTTCAGTCGCACCAGTTCGGTAAAAGCGCGTTTTAAATCTTGATCCAGTCGGGATCGCTGTTCCGTCAGCTTTGTTAATTGTTCTCGCCCATCAATATCGCGTAAATATTGTTCGCGCCGTTTCCATTGCCAGGTTTCAAACCAATTAACAGGGGTTAATGGGTCATCACCATCCGATAATGGAACTGTTTGTAATAGTTCCGCCCAATTTTTTGCGCCTGAACTCGCGATTTTTTGAGTTATGCGGCTTACCGTTTCGTATACGGAAGTTTGCCCGTTTAGCCGGTCTACATCCGCAATGAGTTCTTGCCATTTTTTAAAGATATAATCCGAATTATATTCACAGGAGCCAACCTCATCTTCTATAAACTTCTTAATCCGCTCAGATATTTCACCTTCACATTGTTTTAATTTTTCACTTAAATCCTGCAATTTAAGCCGCTGCGCTCCAAGTCTGACACGCGAAATATTTAGCTCAATTGCTTTAAGTGTTTTTGTGATTTCATTTTTATCAAAAGGGAGCCGGTTAATATGCAAACCATGGGGGAAAAGCTTATGCAATTCTTTTCTAATGAGGAGCCAGTGCTTATTGGCTATTTGCTTCGCTCTGCTTATATCCTTATAAAGAGGCTGAAGGTCTTTACATAATGAACCAAATTGATAATTTAGCTTTGGCAAATTCAATTCTTGCCCTATATGGTTCCATTTCATGATGAATCGGCGTACATCATCCTGAAAAACAAGATAATCACGGACCAACTGCCAATGCGCCGAACTATCCGGCGGTTCTCCGCCAACCTTGGTTTGATCAAGTATTGCCTTGGCATCTTTATGGCCAAATGACAATAAACCAAAAGCCTTCTTGCCATCCGAAAGTTTGCCCAGTGCCTGATCAATTGGCTCACGACAACCTGACGGGTCATTAATTTCAATCGATGTTTCCACGAAGGTTTGTCTTCGCTTCACCAGGTCTTCGAGAGTCGTTAATAGTTCATCCATTAACCGGTTAGCTTCGGTATTACCCGGTTTGGAAAGCCACGCATTAAAGGTATTTCTTAACCAACCAGCGCTATCCATTTTTTTCGCCAGCGCCAGCATAACTTTTAAAGGCTGGATTAATTTCCCGGCGCGATCCAGGGAATTTGGCGCTGAGGCGGCTAATACCGCAATATTCTGATTCTGCGCTTTCTTGGCGAGCTTTGACGAAGCCACTAAATCATCATGAATACCGACAATCCGTGCGGAATCGGGCATATCCTGTGAAGCAGGAATGCGTTTTTCAACATAGACGATATCATCACCTAATGCTCGTCTAGCCTCCCTGATTTTTGCGATATCGGAATCATTGAACTGGGGATTATATTCAGACGTCGGCCCCAGTTGATCCGGCAGCCAGTCATGGTTACCTTTTCCCATCATAACTTGTTCCGCCAATTCCATGGCCGTCACTGCCACATCAGAGCCGGACAAGGCTTGCTCGATGGGTTTTAACTGTTTAAGCCCCCATTCCCGAATTTTTGCGTCAATCCGATGAATATCCCTTTTGATCTGTTCAACTCGTTGTTCGTGCGACCCCGCTTCCTGCTTGAGGTCCCTTATATTTGTCTGGCTAACCAGACCTGCCAATGACTGAACAGCATCTTCAAGTTGTTTAAAGCCCTGTCTTTCATTTGTCAGCAAGCTTATGGTAAGGTCTCTCAGTTCTTCTGGTATTTGGTCCTGTAAAACGGTTAGCGCGGGCTCCATTTTTGATGTGACCAAAACGCTACGGCCCGTGGCCAAATAGTGGCATATAATATTCGCGATAGTATGTGTTTTTCCTGTTCCGGGCGGACCTTGCACTACTACCCCATCATTTTGCTCCAAACGTTCAATAATTTGAATCTGAGCTTCATTAAAAGGTTTTGGAAAGTATAATTCGGGTTTGCTTTTAGGGGGCAAACCACCGGTTTGTTCTCGCCCGCCCGATGCAATACCTCCCCCGCTATGAAGTGGTTTTTTGTCGGATAGTTCCGTTACCAGCCGTTTAGTTGGCGGGGGCGGGTTTGATGGTTCGGGATCTTTTAATTGTGATTGAAAATGCTCTATGTCTTGCACAAAACTTGTTGTGCTTCTGGGGCGTGTGTAAATTAACCAACTATCCGCAATATGGAGTATATCGACTATTTTCGGTGGTTCACGGTTTTCCCTGTCGGGTTTGATATCCGGCCAGTAAATGCCGCTTTCGCTTAATTGTGTTGAAGCCTGCCTTAGCACAGGCTCAAAACTTTCATGAATATAAGGTGAGAACTCTACATCTTCCGAAAGTTCGGTAAAATGCTTTTTACTGAACCTCAGCAAGGGATCAACTCCAGGATTTTCCAGAGCGAAATAAGCGCTAATGGCGAGGGATGGCTCAACGTTTCGGGGCCTTATCCACAAGGAACCATCTTTCCTGTTTATTTCAATTTCCACAGATTTTTCAAGTAACGGGTAGTCAATTTGGTGTCCTTCGCATTCCCAACGGCTTAAACCGATTCCCCATATCAACTCAATTGGCCGCTCTTCCCCCTGGGCCTCAATAGTCTGTTGCAGGCTAAATAAGGAATCGTATATTTTTATGGTTACCCTGCGAGGTTTTTCTTCTTCCGACCAAGGCAGCCACTGCTCATTCAGGTAGGCGTCAATCTGTTCCTTAACTTTGGGGAGATTCTCAATCCGGTAAATGACATCTTTTAAATTAATTTCCGGTTGATCCTGTTTTAGGGACTCGTGAACATCCCGTTCAGTGACAATACTATTTTCTATTAATTTTGTTGCCTCCGCTTCCGGTAATGTTTTGATTAATTTATCTTTTACCTTTGGATTTTTATCAGGGTCATTCCCAATTGTTAACCACTCTTGTATTCGTTCCGGTACCAGCGGGGGAGGAATACGTTTCAACCTCTCTATTCGTAACCAAATCGCCCCGCCATCTTGATCGGTTACATTATGCTGAATGCCGAGCCGCCCTTTGAGTTGATGTTCCCAAAAGCATAATTGTTTATATTCCTCCACCTTGAATACAGGTTTTTCATTCAGCCTGCCGATATGGTGTACGTATTCCAGGAGTTCACCGAGGCGGTCAAATATTTTTTTATCCGTTTCTGTTGTATTCTCAGTCATGAGTTTTTATATCTTGGTATTTGGTTGGAATCTGACGTATATTTTTGTTGAACAGTTTCATTGTAGTTAAGGGGAACGTCGCCGGTGTGAATTCGCCTTGTTAAGCGATATTACTCTCCGATGTGATACCATTCATCTTCCTTCAGGTTTAGCATAAATTCATAAATGACGTCTAAACAACTATGCTCAAATGCCCATTCAATATGCTCCCGTAGCCGAAGTATTGTTAACTTGGCAGGTGTCTCCCACCATGCAGCAAGAATCAAGGGCAAAGAGGCCTCCCAGCCATTGCCTTTTCTTACCCTGTTTGTAAGCAGCTTATAAAGTTCACTCCACTTCTGAGGTTGCGGACAAACACGATCATTCTTTTGTGCTTCTTCTAATGCTTGCTCTAACGTCACCATGAGTATTCTTCCTATCCGCCTAATAAATAGATTAGTTACGAAGACCAAAAAGCATGAAAAATCTTTGGAATACCGCTGACAAACAAAGCTCAAAAAAAGATTTAATTTTTTTTTCAACTGGTCTTCGCCAACAGCACCTAATGGTTGGGGCGTCCCTTAGATTCGACCATGTCCCTGAGCAGGAACTGAGTATCCTTGACGATCCGTTCCTGAATAGTGTTTGGTCCCCAAGGTTTGGGCTGATTAGCAAAGAACTTTTCTACGGAGTGTGCTTGTTGCTTCAGCACCGGTTTCCTTCCGTTGTGGTACATTTGCCAGAGTGCCTGATAAAGGTTGGACAAAAATAAGAAGATTTCTTTCAGTTCGTCCATTGTTGTCCTGCCGAAAAGCTTTCCGATCTCCTCGCGACTGGTAACTTCCTTGTGTGCAAAGACCTTTCTTCTAATGTCGCGATAGGCTCCCATGTACGTTTTTTTTCTCCGTGCAATATGCTTACGAAGTCGCCTGAAGTCTTTCGCGTCAGGTTCATACACATCCTCCATGTAGTTCGGAAGCCATTCATTTGCATTGGAACTCCCCTTCCGTTTGCGTTTCTCAAGGAAATTTTTCGAAAAAATGACTGGGTTGTCCTGGACGAACTTTAACAACTTATGAACATTATGTTTTGATTTCGGCTCCGAATCGAAAATACGGCCTAGCACAATGAACTGTGCTGATTGCAACGAATAGAGTACGGTCCGCCAGAAATAAGGTGTAGCGTTGAGTTTGTTCTCGATTACAGGTTTTCCGTGTGCTGTTGCATGTACCGCAAGATAAGCAAAGAGGGTCTGAATGCCCGCCTCAACCTCGCTCCTGAAGCACTCAAGCTCGCGTTCGAAATGTTTTTCTGCATCCACTCTTATCATCTCCTCTCAAGCCCAATTATAATGTTCACGGGTTCGCCTTGCTTGTAGACCGTTTCACCTCGCTTTTAGATCGGAGCAAGGCGTACCGTACGTCCAATAGAGCATTGTGGACATCAGTCGCACGCGAAACAATTTCTTTCATCTTGGTCGTTGCTTCCGTCATATGTTTCTCGTCCCATAATTCCCCTAAGGTGAACAAGAGAGAGCGGTGAGCAACATCATTCCGGTCTTGCGTAATTTTCTTCAAAGATTTGTGCAATGTGGTGTCGCTGTTAATCTTTGAGAAAATACTGACAAGTGCACCGAGAGGTAGCTTGCTGACATCTTGAAGTTTATATTTGATGGGGAAGTATGGTGACAATTGCATCTTCGCAATTTCCACCGCTGAGAAGATGCACATTCTCAATGTCTCTTCGATGAATTGACACTTTTCCAAGGCTTTGTGTAGTTCTTTCTTGTATTCCTTTTCTGGGTTCTCTGGCATCGAGTCGATCCTCCTTTTCTTCTTCAAAATGAAAAAAAAGCCTGTTGGTAGGCTAATGGATGATTGAACAGTTAGGGTTTTATTGTTTGCCTTTAAATTCTCTTAAGATTTTTTTAGAGTTTGCTGTAGGTATTGAAAAATTATTTTCCAATTCTACATAAAGCTTATTTATATTGTTTTTAATACTTTTTATGGAGTTTAGTTTCCTAAGAAACATGTCTGCCTTATTAGTATTGTTTTCCAAATTTGATAGGCGGTTTAAGCCCTCATAAAGTTTTACCATGAATAGGGCAATACACTCAGCGATATTACAACAATCATGAATTATTCCAGCAATTTGATCAAAATTAAACAAACTGGGACCGTTTTGTTTTTTACTCATCACATAACCGCGCTCAGGTTCCCATAGCTCCATAAGTCGAGGATAAGCCATATGGGTATAGTCTGATAATAGACGTAAAACCTGAAGCGCTACTTGACCAGCGTCATGTTTGGAAATATCACTATCTTTGGATTGAAAATGACCTAATCCCGCAGAAAGCTCTTTAAGTAAAATTTGGCTTCTTTGATCTGTAACCTCAAAAGGATGTTCAGGGACAGGCCACGTTTCTTTGTAAAATTCATCCAATGCTTTCTTCTGTTTTTTCGTTGGGTAATCACCTTCTTTCATATTAGGTTTTGGTAACATGTATGCAATAGACAGATTAGCTTCACGGATAGATCGTGCTAAAATTCCAGCTTGGAACCTAAAGCCAGATTTTACAAGTAAAAGCATGGCATTCGCAGTGCTAATAGAACCTGCTAGTTTTGTTAATAAAAAAAGCTTTAATTCAATCCCTTTTGTATTTTTGTGTCTCCAGCCGTCTTGATTATTAAGCCAATCAGGGCGTGGAGTACAAATCGATATAAGTTGCGAAACATTTTTGGCGACTTCTTTTCCTGTTGATACTAATTTGTCTATATCACTCATGGAATTCCTTTGGCGCACTTTGATGGTTTAGCAAAAAAAGATGAAAGATGGGTCAGGCTTGCAATTTTGCAACTGGAATTTCAAAAAATGCGGTTTAAATTCCAGAATAGCAAGCCTGAAACAATCAGCTTTAACCGGGTAGGACTTTCACCACTGGTTCACAATACTTAATTTCATGGGGGTTCACTACATCCCAAAGGTTCAAGCTTAACTTGGCCCGATGAATCTTTCGCTAGGGTTGCTTTTCCGGGTCCTGCCTATTATCAAGAACAGAATGAATCACAATTTGATTTGTATTCATTCCTTAATCCTTCATGGACATCCTCCCAACCATGAAGTTTCAATTTTCCATTTTTGTAGTCGTTGTATCTCTTATCCAATTCGACATTTTGCCATTCCTGCATTGGCAGCTTATCATTATTTCGAGCAATGGAATCCCAAATGTCTGTATCAATCAAAGCTGGTTTCATGGTTTCTTCTCCCGGAGGAAGCATTGCGACGCCGGTTAGTAAGGTCTTCAGATAGTTTACTAAACACCTCATCAGGCATATCGTTCCAACAACCTGCAAATTTCATAATTACCACCGTCGATTTTAATTCTTCCTGCTTATTTTCAGGAAGATGGCCTAAAGTTGTTTTCAAGGGTTTATTATAGTTTTATCCATGGAGAATTTTTAACCACCAGTCACAAAGACACTAAGGAAAATACTAAAACCTATTTCTCTCCTAGGAATACAGGAAATGCAGGAAAAATTCTTTTAACTTTTTCAAACTCGGCATCCCATTAAATACTTGAATTTATCCAGGTTTTCTACCCTGACAACATCCTCAAGAAGCTTCGATAAAAAAGAAAGATCCTTTGTTTTGTTTACCTGTCTCATTATTTCCTCCGGGAAATTATTGTCCGATCATTTCTTTTAATTGCAATTGTCCTCTGGTTAATGCTTATTGGCATTGAAATAGCTAATGACGGCGAAGCCAAATGACTTGCAATGACGGTTTCCAATGACGGTTTTATAATGACGGTTTTCAAAAGGGCGTCTGATGTTGATGACCCTAAAAACTTTCCCCCCAAGCCTATAACTCTCCATCCTCTATCCACCCTCTCCCGATAAAATCGCTGTAGATCTCTCTGGCAGCTATGCGGTGGCCTTCCGGGGTCCAATGGGGATCACGGGGATAATAGAGGATCTTCCCTCTTTCCGTAGCCTTTTGGAATGGGGGCAAGAGGTCCAGATAATCGATATGGTACTTCTCAAGGATTTGGGTTAAACGCCTATTGGGTTTTTCCAGGTCAAACTCCCTGGGATCGTAACCCTTGCTCCGCACATTCCTTTCATACAGATCCCTGGAGGTTTGCGCAATATGCGGTATAAAGACAATATAAAGATTGGCGCCGTTCATGGAGGTAAAATCTTTGAGGGCGGAAAAGGCGGCTTCCACGGTCCTCCAGCCGTCTGCCACATTTTGAGGGTCTTTCTCCATGCAATAGTTTAAGAAACCCAACCCCCTGTGGTTGTCGATCCCGAAAAGCTTCAGTGTTTTCGTATAAAGGAGAGATCCTTTGAGAACGTCGGCGTAGTAATCCTGGAAATTATCGATGAAGGTGTAAAGTTGTATGTGTTTGATGAGCCAATACTTGATTTTGCCTCTTAAATCTCTTCTACCCTCCGGCGAATAACGTTCTTCGCTTGTTTGCCAAACCTTCTCCACCTCTTCATCAGAAAGGACCCTGCCCATGAGGGAAAGATCCCCATCTTCGTCAAACCCGAACTGCGGCGGCACTGTTTCTTCCGTGGGATAATAGGGACGTACATCGTTTCCCAGATAAAATCCCACGAGGACAAGGTCGGGCGCGTAGTCCCATCCTCTGTAAAGATAAACCTTGAGTTCACCTGCGGGGTCATCGCCGGGTCCACCCATGTTGACGGTTTCTATCCTGGGGTGGAGCTTTTCCAGCACCTTCACGTAAATTTCTTCGTTCTCCACCCCGTGTCCCCAGGTAAAGCTGTCTCCAAGACAAAGGATTCTCCATTTGTTCCCGGTTTTTTCCTCGGACCTTTCTACATCCCGGAAACCCTGGCTGTTGTGCGTTATGGTGGTATTGAACATGTTGGTGGCGAAGACCCCTTCCTTCCTGGGTATTCCCTCCACCCCCATCACCGGCTCATAGCGAAAGAAGAGATCTCTTCTTCGGAGGTCGGACTGGGGATTGATCACCCTCACGCAGATCTCCAGGATTATCAGGCAAATGAGAAGGGTCCCAAAAACCGTGGTGAGCGTGAAGAACCTTTCCTTGTGCATAAATCTCAAGGAAGCTCCCCATAATAGCGCGGTAAGTAGGGGCGCTTCAGCACCCGAAAGCTGTCGATCATTTCATCCACGGTTGTCCCGGCATTCGGGAACCTTCTCATGGGCCAAACGGCGGTTATAAAGTAGGCTTTGTTCCATCCGGGGATGACCCCTTGAAGCCCTTCCACGGTGATAGCCATATTGGGGCCTTTTATTTTCAGCTTGCTGAAAATTTTCAAAGCGGTCAAGTTATCCACCTTCACCACTTCTTGAGAGTGCTCTTTAAGCCAAGGTCCGGCGCCTTTTTCAAAATCGTTGGCGGCTTTTTCCAGTGCACTCGGAGTCCATTCCGGGAGGCTGCCTTTCATCGCGGCGATATAAACGAAGGGGGCAGGCTGTTCTGGGGGAAGGTCGGGGCGAAATCCTATCACCAGATCTTTCAGGGTCAACCCTCCGGGCATCCCTCCTTGATTTACCATCATTACCCGCAGATCTCCGGCTGAGATGGTCATCCACCCTTCGGGAACGGAAACAGCGAAGGAGTGCTCGTCGTTTTGATAGGCTCCCGGGGGAATGGGCAGCCCCCTGGTGGCATTGTAAGACCACATGGCAAAGGCGGCGATGACTAAAATGAAGATAAGCTTGAAACTGAAGATCCCTCCACCTCCACCACCGGAGGAGACCGATGGCCTGGGACCGAAGGAGGAAGAAGAAGCGGGTTGAGGTCTTCTGGCCTGAGACATGCTCCTGCTTGGATCAAACTTTGCGAAAATAATTCCGCACTTCTGGCACTCATGGGTCCTGTCGGGTTGCTTGTTGCCGCATTTTGGACAAACCATCATGGTCTCCTTTCAAATAAAATCTTAAATAACTATCCCACGAATTTAAACCTTTTCATTTATTCTTCCTAGGGCGAATCTGCGGAGCAAAATACACAGAAAAACACGGAAAGGTCTTAATAATTGCTTTCTTCTGTGTCTTTCCGTGTGTTCCGTGGGCAAGGTTTTGGTTTTAGTTGTTTTCAAAAATCTGTAGTAAACCGTTTGGTCTACCTCGCATCAATACACCCGTTACAAAGTAATATAATGCAAAAAGCTCCAAAGAAAAAGGGAAATATCCCAAAAACCCTAACAAGGGCATCTCAAAAATATGCAAAAAATCCACAAACGGCACCTGGTAGATCCACTTGGGATAGGAATAGAAATTCCACATTTCCCAGAAAAAACCGCAAATCAGACACCCGGTGCACAAGGCAAAAACCGGTCGCCAGTCGCCATATCCCAAGTATTTCAAAAGTGAGGGTTTCCCCCACCAGTGGTTCAGAGGTTCCAAAATGAAATATACCGACAACCAAACAAAGGCAAAGAAGTAGAGAGGCCAAAACAATAACAAAGCCAGCATTAAACAGCCCGTGAAAAATAGAAAAATCAAAGTCTTCCGATTTATGGGTATTGATGGCCCATGCGGAATTTTTTTGAGCCATTTGGACGCTCCAACCAGTTCGGCCGTGCCGAATACGGCGGGCATCACTGTGGAAAAGCTGATGGAGGAAAGCAAAAAGAACTGGAAATCGGAAAAGAACTGGCGTCCATCATAAAACCAGTTTTGAGTGCGCCAGTTGATGATTTCAAAAAGCCACCATGCGGGGATGGAAATGCAAAAAAGCATCCAATACCCCTTCCGGTTTCTGGCGAGCATAGAGGTACCTTTTCGCTTGAAAACCATGGCGTCTACGGTAAGGCAATAGCCCAGCCATAAAGGGAAAAAGAACAAGTGGGTTCGCAGTCCTGTCATGGACCAGTTGGCGGCCCAGGAAAGAAGGATCAGCCCAAGGCCCACCCACCCATGGACGGGCCAGGATTTGGAGGGATGTGAGTGTTTCATGGTAGCAAATCTCCGCTGGTTCCATAGTGGCACAGCCCTATGGAGCCACAATGCCGCACTTTGAAAATATATTTATAGATTTTTTAGATTTTTTGCTCAATTAAAATACAGTCATAAAAACAATTTGATAATTTACATATATTTTGTATAATATTTAATCATATTTAAGTGGTATTTAATTGAGAAATCTAAAAACATCGCATGGTATTTCACAATGGGCGATACTAAGAATTTCTTTAAAAATAAAAAAGGGTGGTCCGTTCTCAAGGATAAAATTATTGGCTACTACCTGAAACCATACATAGCTAAGATTTTGGCAACAGGCCGACCTCTACTAATTGCGGATTGCTTTGCAGGGAAAGGTCGTTTTGATGATGGAGAAGATGGCTCCCCAATTATGATAGCCAAACATATAGAAATCATACTGGATAAAACCCTTTCCAAGAGAATAGAGGGAATTTTTATTGAAAAGAAGTATTTTAAAGAACTTAAAGAAAATTTGGAAGGGTTTAAAAATTGCGAAGCTCGAAAAGGTACCTTTGAGGAGTATGTTGAACATTTCTTAAATACCGAGATAAAGAAGGATTTGAACCTTTTTCTCTACGTAGACCCTTATGGAATCAAAAGCCTGGATTTCAATTTTTTTAGAAAACTTTCTGAAAAAAAACTCTATTCTTTTGAGTTGTTAATGAATTTCAACTCTATTGGTTTTCTAAGAGAAGGTTGCCGTTTGCTCAAATACGAAGCTGACTTTAGTTTGATTACCGATGAAGATGAATACGAAATTGATGATACGAACAGCATCCCAAGAATGAATGCAATAGCAAGCGGTTCCTATTGGCAATCCATTTTGACAAATTATAAAGATAATAAAATTAACTTGTTCACAGCTGAAGAAAAGTTTATGAAAGAGTATGCCGAAAAATTGAAAACTGTATTTAAATTTTCGGTCAATATTCCTATCAAGAAAAAAACAACACATGTTCCTAAATATAGGCTTTT
>JAJDAS010000257.1 GCA_029261755.1 Nitrospinia bacterium | reverse complement strand
ATGACGTTGATGGGGGCACATGAGAAGTAAACAATGCTAAGAAAAGTTTAATTAAAAATGAATATAATGTTTGTTGTTTGCCCCATATAAGCCGTTTGATACGCGATACACGGCTCTTACAAAAATATCTAGCGGCTTTTTAGGAAGGCCTCGTTATACCGTTGGATGGGCTTGATCTTATCATCCATTAAAGCGCCTGCCGGAACTCCTTGATCCACAACCTCCTACCTACTATACTAAAAAGTTTTCCAAGGTACTTCCCTATTCCTTTTAAGGACTCTCCATCATGTCACGATCAACCATATTACTGGATAAACATTACGAACATTCGGCAGTGGAAGACCGTTGGTACGCCTTCTGGCTGGAAAACGGACATTTTCACGCCGATGAAAATTCGGACAAACCCCCTTTTACCATCGTTATTCCCCCTCCCAACGTCACCGGCTCCCTTCATATGGGACACGCCTTAAACAATACCCTTCAGGACGTCTTGATCCGATGGAAAAAGATGTGTGGGTTCAACACCCTCTGGCAACCCGGCACTGATCACGCAGGAATCGCCACCCAAAATGTGGTGGAAAAGATGCTGGCCGCAGAAGGAACGGACAGACGAGAGCTGGGAAGAGAAAAATTCGTGGAAAGAGTCTGGGAATGGAAAAAGGAGTCCGGGGGGATGATCACCAACCAGTTGAAAAGACTGGGCTCCTCCTGCGATTGGGAACGAGAGCGCTTCACCATGGACGAGGGACTCAGCGCTGCCGTGCGGAAGACATTTGTCGCCCTGTACAAAGAGGGTCTCATCTACCAGGGGAACTACATCATCAACTGGTGCCCCCGATGCCATACGGCCTTGTCCGACCTGGAGGTCCTCTACGAGGAAAAGAAAGGCGCTCTCTATCACATTCGCTATCCCCTATCTGAAGGGGGTCAATACCTCATCGTTGCCACCACTCGACCCGAAACCATGTTGGGAGACACTGGCGTGGCAGTCCACCCGGAAGATGAACGGTATTTGTCTCTGGTGGGCAAAAAGATTGTATTGCCCCTGGCAAACCGTGAAATCCCCGTTGTCGGCGATACCTACGTAGACCGGGAATTCGGCACCGGCGCCTTGAAGATCACCCCCGCCCACGATCCCAACGATTTCGAGATCGGAAACCGCCACGATCTTCCCAAGCTCAAGGTGATGAATGAGGACGGGACCATGAACGAAAAAGCGGGCAAATACCAGGGCATGGACCGCTTTGCCTGTCGGAAGGCTGTGCTGGAGGATCTGGAAAAGGAAGGACTTTTGGAGAAAGTGGAAGACTATATGCACTCTGTGGGAGGTTGCTACCGATGCCATACCGTGGTGGAGCCAAGCCTTTCGCTGCAATGGTTCGTGAAGATCCAACCCCTGGCCGACCCGGCCATGGAGGCAGTGAGATCCGGCCAAATACGTATCATCCCGAAAAACTGGGAGAACACCTATTTTGAGTGGATGGAAAATATCCGGGATTGGTGCATCTCCCGTCAGATTTGGTGGGGACATCGCATTCCGGCCTGGTATTGCCGTGACTGCAAGGAGGTGAACGTGGAACTCCACACGCCGGAAAAATGCGGCAAATGCGGAAGCAGCAACCTGGAGCAGGAAACAGACGTCCTGGACACCTGGTTCAGCTCGGCCCTATGGCCCTTCTCCACCCTGGGGTGGCCGGAAGAGACCGCCGCCCTGAAGAAGTTTTATCCCACCTCTACTTTGGTCACCGGTTTCGACATCCTTTTCTTCTGGGTGGCGCGAATGATTATGTTCGGTCTGAAGTTCCGGGGAGAGATCCCTTTCAAGGATGTTTATATCCACGCCCTGGTGCGGGATGCAGAGGGACAGAAGATGAGCAAATCCAAGGGGAACGTCATTGATCCTCTCTCTATCATGGAAAAGTACGGCACGGACGCCTTCCGTTTCACCCTGGGCATCATGGCCTCCCAGGGGCGCGACATCAAGCTATCCGAGGAGAGGGTGGAGGGCTACCGATTTTTTGCCAACAAACTTTGGAACGCCTCCCGCTTTGTCTTGATGAATCTGGACGGCTTTGAAAGGAAGGAGACCCCGCTTTCTCCCGACGACCAGCGTCTGGAGCTGGCCGACCGCTGGATCATGAGCAGACTTAACAAGGCCGCCGCCTACGTAAACCAGTCTCTGGAGGAGTATAAATTCAATCAGGCCACCGCGAGAATTTACCAGTTCATCTGGAATGAGTTTTGTGACTGGTACATCGAACTGACCAAGAGCCGGATCTTTTCCGAGGGTGAATCCAGGCAGACGGTGCTGGAGGTGTTGACCCACGTTTTGGAAAACATTCTGCGTCTTTTGCATCCATTCATGCCCTTCATTACGGAAGAGATTAGAGCCAAAATGCTACCCGCCGCCGGAACCATAATGGAAGCCGATTATCCCCGAGAAGATACGGCATGGATCGATGAAGCGGCTGAAACCGAGATGGGTCTGATCATGGAAATCCTTGGTGCCATCCGTGCCATACGAGGAGAGATGAACGTTCCTCCCTCTGCGAAACCACCGGCGGTTTTGATTTGTCCCGATGCCGCTAAAAATGTCATTATTGAATCTAAAACGGACTACATGCTCCCCCTGGCAAAACTGGGATCCCTTTCCGTGCAGCCATCCGGGAAAGGTCCGGCGGGTTCCGCCTCCACTGCCGTGGGTGATATAGAAATCTTCCTGGATATCAAAGAATTTTTGAATCTGGAGGAGGAAAAAGCCAGGTTGGATAAGGAGTGTAAAAAAGCGAAAAAGGACCTGGATTTTCTGGAGAAAAAACTGGGGAACAAGAATTTCGTGGATCGGGCGCCTGAAGATGTTCTGGCGGAGTTCAGGGAGAAGCTGGAAAATTCCCGCTCCAAGTTTCAGCGCATGGAAAAAAACGTGGAACTTCTTAAAAGCATGATGAATTAAACTGAAATTAGATACTTAAACACTAACTCTGCTAAAATTAAAAGCAAACAAATTTCACCACAGAGGGCACAGAGGGCACAGAGAAAAGATTTAAAAGGTTACTTTTTTTACTTTTTTCATTAAGCCTTTCTCTGTGCCCTCTGTGCCCTCTGTGGTGAAATTTGCTTATTTATTAAAACCCATCTTATTTAGGAGAATGAATTCATGAGTTTACTTGTTGTCGGTTCCGTAGCCTTCGATTCCGTGAAAACACCTTTTGGAGAAGTTAATGATGCCCTGGGTGGATCCGGGACTTATTTTTCCGTGTCTGCAAGCTTCTTTACCGACGTCCGACTAGTGGCGGTGGTGGGAGAGGATTTCCCGGATGAACATATCAATATGCTGAATCATCATAAGGTAGATACCTCCGGAGTGGAAAAGAAGCCGGGTCAGACCTTTCGTTGGAAAGGTTCCTACGACTTCGATCTGAATACGGCCCATACCCATGACACCCAGCTCAATGTTTTTGCCGACTTCAAGCCCAACCTGCCGGAAAACTACAGGGACTGCGAGTATGTCTTTCTGGCCAACATCGATCCCGAATTACAGGCTTCTGTTCTGGACCAGGTGAAAAAACCCCGTTTGGTAGCGTGCGACACCATGAATTTCTGGATAGAGGGCAAACTGGAGGCGCTCAAAAAGACCTTGTCCAGGGTAGACATGTTGATCATTAACGATGGCGAGGCCAGAGAGTTGGGTGAGAATGCGAACTTGGTGAAGGCTGCGAAGAAGATCCTTTCCTGGGGTCCGAAAACTTTGATCGTGAAAAGAGGCGAGTATGGTTGTCTCATGTTCGACGAAAAATCCATTTTTTCCGCCCCGGCATATCCATTGGAATTTGTTTTTGATCCCACCGGGGCTGGCGATACCTTTGCGGGTGGCTTTATGGGTTATCTGGCTTCCTGCGGTGAAATGAGCAATGAAATTTTTCGGCAGGGTATCATCTATGGCAGCACCATGGCCTCCTTCAATGTGGAAGATTTTTCTTTGAATCGGATCAAGAAATTGGGCAAGGATGAAATCGACTCCCGTTTTCGGTTTTTTAAGGGGATGACTCATTTTGAGGATTTGTGACTAGGGAGGTTTTTCGGTTCAAGGTTCAGGGTTCCCCGTTGAAAGCCTTGAGCCATTTGATTCTCTTCCATGGAGGAATCCACAATACTAGTGCGAACCCAAAAACCTAAAAACTCGATAGCTTCAACTCTTTTCAACCTTGAACCTGGAACTATGAACCAGAGCAGTTACAAAAAAAACATCATCAATACAACCAAAGCCCCTGCCGCCATTGGACCATACGAACAGGCTATTCGCGTTGGGCCTTTCCTTTTTACTTCGGGGCAAATTCCCCTGGAACCTGCGGATGGATCATTAGTAACCGGTGAAATCGAGGAAACCACGGAGCGGGTAATCCTCAACCTCAAGGGAATTCTGGAAGCTGCGGGAGCGTCCTTAGCCCAGGTGATCAAAGTAACGGTCTACCTCACCGACATGAGTCAGTTTGCCAGGGTAAACGCCGTTTATGAAAAATATTTCGGGGAATCAAAACCGGCCAGGGCCTGTGTGGAGGTTTCCGCTTTACCCAAGAATGTGCCGGTGGAGATGGAGGCCGTGGCCTTGGTGGATGACCCTGGCGATGTTGTGGTCTCCTTTGTTACGGTTCCCTCCGAGGAAGAAGGGGGGAAGTTGGCCAAAGGGTTGGTGGAGTCCAAACTGGCGGCCTGTGTAAACATCATCCCCTCCATTCGCTCCATCTACTTCTGGGAAGGGAAAGTCTGCGATGACAAGGAAGGATTGCTCATCATTAAGACTAAGCGAGAACTGTTTGAGAAGATGTCGCAATGGGTACAGGCGAACCACAGTTACGATGTCCCGGAGGTTATTTCTCTGCCCGTGAATGATGGGTCCCAAAAATATCTGGATTGGGTTAGGGAAAAATGCGGGAGGTAGAAAGCTGAAGCCAAAAGACAGAGGATTGTTGAAAAAAATTGAATGTCAAATATCGAACAAGGAACCGCAGAATTTCAAAGTTTTTCCTTCGACATTCAAAATTCTATGCTCGATATTCGATATTCAGGCTCAGGCTTTTAAAAAGGCAAAACGCTCTTAAAAATAGAAGTCCCGCCATAGCCTGACGGCTATGCCTCTGTATTCCCTCCTTTACAAGGAGAGTATTGAAAAATCATTGCCCTTTCCCCCCGCTTCAAGTCCTCTCCTTCTAACTCTCGGTTTTATATTTCCCCGCATTGATCATTCATCAAGCTCCAGCCCTCATTCCATTACCCTCTTGTTAAACGGGCACAGAAGGACACAGATTTTTTTTGATAAAGAATAAATCATAGCGAATCAGTGTCATTTTTTTTGTGCTTAGAGTTTATTTTTTTCTTATTCAGGATTTCACTTTACCTAGGCTATAACCTATCAAGACAAATATATTCCATAAGCTCCCGTAAACTCTTCACCGGGTTTTAGTAAAATCAGTCCCATTTTATTATTGAAGGCATCGGTAGCGCATGTCATTGGTTCAATGGCAATGGAGGTCCTGGAAGGAGGAATAAAGACCTGAAGATAATTATATTTCCCCTTCCCTGTTTCCTGCCAAAGGACAATCTTTACATCATTAGCTTTGCTATAAAGTTCTGATGAGGCGACCTTTCCTTTTTCATTGATGACAAATCCCGTATCAAGCCTTGTTCCCCCAATGGGAGAAAGGGTTGAGAATTTATCAAACCGAGATGTTTTTCTGGTGGGGACCATCTTTTCATCTACATCAACCTTGGTATTGGCGGAGATTTTCAAAAATAAACTATCTACCTTTTCCGTTAGGCGCAGGTAGGGATGCCATCCATCACCCATGGGCATGGTCTCGGAACAGATATTCCTTATGGTCGTAGAGCATTTTAGTCCCTTTTTCGTTAAGGACCAGGTGAGTATTACTTTAAAGGAGAAAGGGTATCCGGGGATTTCTTTTCGGTAGGTATACTCAAGGTCTGCCGAGATGGAGCTTGAAGCCTTCTTAACCTTTTTTAACTGAAATCTTTGGTTGAAAACAAGCCCATGGATGGCATGTTTTTGTGGAGCAAAGTTGATGGGAAGGCGGTAAGATTTCCCACCAAAAGAATATTTCCCTTTGCTGATCCTGTTGGGATAAGGGGTCAGTTTCGCGCTCTTGAACCATTCGTTTCTGATTAATTCTGAAGGATTTTCCACTCCATCAACAATGGAATAGTTCCTTCCATTTTTATTCAGAACCAGTTCGTTGAGCGTAGCGCCGTAACCCGGAATTAGGGTGAAGTGTTCGCCGGTGTCATCATTAACAAGCTTAACTTGGTTGAATTTTCCGAACTTTCCCTTTTGAACGCTAAACATCTTTTCTAAACAGGCGAAAGCTCCATCCAAAAGCGGAATCCCCTCTAAAACTCACCTATTTCTTCTCCATTACAATTTCTCCACCTTTTGCGGAAACGCGCAAAGTCTCGCCTTTCTTCAGGTTGCCTTCGATAACCATTAACGAAAGAGGATTTTCAATCTGGTTTTCCATCTCCCTCTTCAACGGCCGTGCCCCGTAAGCCGGGCTATACCCGTCTTTCGCAAGTTTGTCCCTGGTTTTTCCATCTATTTCGATTTTCATATCGTTTTCCTTTAGCTTGTCTTCAAGTCTGGAAACAAAGAGGTCCACAATTTCTCGAATATGTTTTTTCTCAAGTCGATGAAAAACGATGAGATCGTCGATACGGTTCAAAAATTCCGGTTTGAACTCTTTTTTTGCCTCACTAAGAACCAGCTTTTTCACTTCTTCGTATCCCTTCCCGTCTTTGCCAGGAGTTCCAAAGCCGATGGACTTTTTGTCTTCCACGATCTTTTGGCTTCCGATATTCGAGGTTCCGATGATGATGGAATTCTTGAAGCTCACCGTTCTTCCTTTGGCGTCGGTGAGCCTTCCATCATCCAGGATCTGCAAGAGAAGGTTGAACACATCCGGGTGGGCCTTTTCCAATTCGTCCAGGAGCACCACGGAGTATGGATTGCGTCGGATCATTTCCGTAAGCTGGCCTCCCTCTTCATAGCCCACGTACCCTGGAGGAGAGCCGGTAATTTTAGAAACGGAGTGCCTTTCCATATACTCGGACATATCGAGCCGTATAAGTCGGTTCTCATCGTCCATAAGAAATTCAGCCAGGGCCTTGGCCAGTTCGGTCTTCCCCACACCGGTGGGTCCGAGAAACATGAAGGAACCTATGGGGCGGTCCTTCTCCTTGAGTCCCGCCCGGTTGCGCCGAATGGCGTTGCTTGCGGCAATGATGGCGTTATCCTGTCCCACCACCCGTTTGTGAAGGTTTTCTTCCATTTTCTTGAGCTTATCGGACTCCGTTTCCACCATCTTGGTGATGGGAATGCCTGTGGAGTCGGCAACTACCCTGGCGATATCTTCCTCTCTCACAAAGGTGTCTTCCTCTGAGAACTTTTTTCGCCATTTTTTCTTTTCATCGGCAAGCTCCTTCTCTGTTTGGAGCAATTGTTGCCTCATGCCGGCCACCTCTTCAAAATGTTGGTGGGCGAACTGCTCCTTTTGCATTTTGAGAAGCCCCTGTTTTTTCTTTTCCAGGGTGCGGATTTCAGGAGGGATAAAGATCGCTTCGAGATGCTTTTTCGCGCCGGCTTCGTCAATAAGGTCAATGGCCTTGTCGGGAAGATACCGGTCGGTGATATATTTCTCCGACAACTTAGCAGCGGCTTGGATTGCATCGGGTGAGTAATTAATATCGTGATGTTTCTCGTAATGAACCTTGAGGCCGTTCAAGATGTCAATGGTCTGGTCCAGGGTAGGCTCTTGCACGAGAATGGGCTGGAAACGCCTTTCCAGGGCCTTGTCCGATTCGATGGACTTTTTGTATTCATCCAGTGTGGTGGCGCCGATGCATTGGAGTTGCCCCCTGGCCAAAGCGGATTTCAGCATGTTGGAAGCGTCCACCCCGCCGCTGCCCGCACCGGCGCTGACCACAGTATGAAGCTCGTCAATGAACAGGATAATGTTGCCGCCGGATGAGGCAATCTGGTCCCTTACCGCCTTAAGGCGCTCCTCGAATTCTCCACGCATTTTGGCTCCGGCCACGATCTCCGCCATTTCCAGAGAAAGGACCTGCTTGTGGGAAAGGGAGTCGGGGACTTCGGCGTCCACAATCAATTGCGCCAGACCTTCTACAATCACCGTCTTTCCAACACCAGGCTCTCCGATAAGGACGGGATTGTTCTTTTTTCTCCTGGAAAGGATCTGAATGACCCTATGGATGATGGCTTGCCTGCCAATAACGGGGTCCAGTTCTCCCTTTCTCGCCTTTTCGCTGAGGTCCGTGGTAAATTGCCGCAGGATGTCGAACTTGCCCTCCGCCTGTTTGTCGACTATTTTTCTTCCGCCTCGAACGATCTCCATTCCCTCTCTGAATTTTGCTTCGCTGAGATCTACTTTTGTGAGAATCTCGTGGGATAAGCCGGATTTGGGATTAAATAGAGCCAGGAAAAGCGCCCCGGCGCCGATATATTTGTCTTCCCCTTTTTCCGCTTCTTTTTGGGCGATCTGAAAAACATCTTCTATTTCTTTGGAAAAGGATATCTGGGTCAGGTTTTTTTCATCGACTTTAGTGATCTCCTCCTGGGCCTCTAAAATCATGCCCACGATCTTATCTTTAATCACATAGGCATCGGGTTCTACAACTTCAATGGCTTGCATGGCAAAGGAATCTTCCTGTTCCAGGAGACCAAGCAAGATAAACTCTGGAGAAAGTTGGTTTATCTTCAGGTTGATCATCTCCGTGGTGCCGATATTGAGGGCGTCGATTACGTTTTCGGTGCAAAGCCTTAGGTATTTTTGAAACATGCTTGGGCTCCTTTAATAATCTTTGTTTTGTGTGAAATTAATGACCTGAACATTTTTTCCTTATTAGGTTGAAGGCATCAGATTCTAAACGGAAAGTATGATGATAGTTAAATGAAATGCCTTACGCAAGTGACAAGCGGAGTAATGGAGGCGGGATTTCCGTCTTACAATGCAATGGAGTCATTTACCTTGGCATCCACCATGTTAAACCGGAGGTTCGTTGGCCTTGGCTTTTTCCAATACTCCGGTACTCCAGCATTCCAGTACTACACACCCACGGGGATAGTGCGCGGACTGCAATGTGAGGAAAGCGGAGGTCGGGGCGGACGTTTGGAGCGAATCGCTTTGGGTTCGGTGCCTGGATTCGAGGGAGAGAGTGGTGGGTTTGGCTTCAGAGTGAAGAGGGCTTTTCCGGTGTTTCCACTTTGGTAAGGCTTGCGATCTGTTCCTCTTTTTGAATAAGTAAATTCGTAAGCTTTTCGATTTCTTTTTCCTTCTTTTTGACGAGGGTATTATGCTGGTAAAACTTGGGAAGATTTACCGCCCATGCCAGGATGAAACCAAACATAATGGAAAAGAAGATGACGATCACCACCGGAACGGGAACCTTCTTTAGTTCGAGAGCATAATTATAATACCCGATGGTAACTGAGGAGAGGTTTTGAACGGAATACAATACAATAATGAGAAGTAGCAGTAGTCCGAAAATGAACCGAAGTATTCCCATGAGTGAACCCTTTCATAAATAGAAAAGAGAGGATGTATAAGGCGCCAAGGGTAGCGCCATCCTTTTTTCCTCAAAAACTGTTTGATTCAGGTATTATAGTATTTTCAGTAACCCATGGAAAGCGTCAGCTTCCCTAACCGCAAACAGGGGCAAAGAGAGTTTTGCAAATTTTGACAAAAGTTATTCAGTTGCCGGATTAGCTTTTTCCTGGCCGGTTTCAGGTTCCGCTTGAGGCGCATTGGTCTCCGTCTCTGTTTTTACTTCCGGTGTCATCCATCCTTGGTACAAGCCTGTTTTCTCTTCCACGGGAGCGGCCAGCTCTTGGGCAGGTTTATTTCCCGGCGCTACGGTTGGTTCAGCTGGAAGTGGTTCGGTTGTCTCCAAAGCGGCTTCCGGTTTAGCTTCCGGGGATGCCCCCTCTGAAGGTTCCGGTGAAGGCTCTTGATCTGTTACTTCCGTGGTTTCTTGTGGAATTTCCTCTAGCAACAGAAATTTCGCAGGCTCCTTTATATCGGTTTTACCGGCGCCTTGTTGAGTTACAGGGCTTTCTCCTCCAAGGTCGGCAAGGATCGACCTGATATTTTCCCGAAGTAGTTGCGTCTTCTGGAGAGTGGTCTGGGGAAGATTTTGGGAGATATTCTCCAGGGTGTCGAGGATTCTTTTCAACTCCATGACGGTGATGGTTTTTTCAAAATTACCTACCCTGCCGTCTAGCGACTTCACCGTGCCATCCACCTCTTTGATCCTCCGTTCAACTGACTGAACCGACTTGGCTACTCCATTCACCTCTGAACTCAAGGTGTCCACCTGTATTTTTAAACTTGGCGCGAAATAGATCAGTCCGACTAAGGCTAAAACGCCGGTAATCAGCCCCATGAAAGCGATAGCGGAGCCCGTCTGCCGAACAGGCATTTCTCCACTACAAGAGTTTCTTTCCATGGATTTATTAGGGTCCTGGTAATAGCCGGAATAATTCTTTATTGGGTTTTCTTGGGTGGAGTTACTTTCAGCCTTGGCTTCCTGGCTGTCGCTTTTATTTTCTGTGTTCTCTTCTTTCGGCTCTTCTTTTTTTTCCTGATCCTGCGGTTGATTTTCACTCATGTCACTCTCCAAAAAAGTTCTTAATGAGCAGTGTTGCTTTTGCAACCTGCGTACACCTGCATATGGTAGGCCGGGTGGAAAGAGTTAACGTTGGGAAACGTGTCTCACGAAAAGACGGCCACTCCTTGTATTAAACGACCCGCCTCCCGATGTAAATAATAATCAAACCGGAAAGAGCCAGAAAAAAACCCATACTTCTGAGTGATTTCTCATCCAGTTCCATCAATTTTTGGGCCAGGGCCTTAACCGAAGAGGGAAAGCAAAAATAGGGGATTCCTTCCACAATTAGCACCATTCCGACTACGGAAAGAAAAAAAGACATGGGCTTTCTCTTTTCATTTTAGAAAATGAAAAAAAATTAACCAAAAAAAATTGGTTTTTTAGGTCATCAACTAATCAAGATCACTATTCGCATTATTGCCATTTTTGTACTTGATGGCAATTTTTTTGTAGAACCCTTCACCCTCGCTTTCGGTTTCCACCAGGGCGTTTTCTTTCAAAGTGGTGTGGACTATTTTTCTTTCCAGAGGACTCATGGGCAAGACGAACTCCGTTTTTTTCGTATCAGCCACCTTCATGGCAAGTTTACGGCTTAGGGCAATAATTTTTTCTTCTCTCTTTTTGCGATAATTCTCGGCGTCCAGAATAATCTTTTTTCTTCCTTCTCTTTGTTTACTGGAGCAGATCTTGTTCAGTAGATATTCCAATGAGTCCAGGGTTTGGC
>JAJDAS010000256.1 GCA_029261755.1 Nitrospinia bacterium | reverse complement strand
ATCATAGTCCTCCTCCATGTGAATATTATCGGGGTTCCCTGGCCTGCCCTTCGCCCTACGGGCTCAGGCCAGGCCAGGGAACCCCAGGCGCTCGTGCTGCCTAAAGGCAACACGCAATATTGCACAATTATAGGCGGGACTCCAAACCCGTCAGAATAGCAATATCATAAATTTCCGTGATTGAGAGTTGATTTTGCTGAATAGATACAAAATTACTTGCAAAACTCTAAACAAACCTTAGTTTCACAGGGTTTCCTTAGCGAATTCTGGTTCCACTCTCCCATGACCTACAAGCCTATAAGCTAAGAGTAAACAGGCTTGAATGTCTTCATGCTCTAGCCAAGGGTATCCCTCCAAAATAGTTTCCGGTTTATCACCGGCAGCCAACATTCCTAAAATATGTTCCACAGCCAAGCGTCTCCCACGAATGATTGGCTTACCACCGAAAATATTAGGGTTCACAGTAACTCGTTGTGTATTAAATCTGTTTCTGTCATGTAATCTCCACTGCCAAATGGGGTTGAAAAGATAAAACATGTAATTGGAATTTTACATTGCTTTGAGCAAGTTGTAAAGGAGGTATGTGTGAATATCCCACGTTTGTAGTCTTGGGTATCTTATGGCAAATCCTAATTATTTTTGTGAAGGATGGCACGTCAATTAAGCAAATTTGCACAAAGGGTTTTAAAGCCTGAACCTGAAAAAACGGCCAGCAACCCGGCTCAGGTCGTTGCTATTGTTAGCCAAAACAAAACCTTTGAATGCCATTGGTGCAAAATAGAGGGTTTGGAACCTGAAGAATACACCCATCCGTCTGAATATTTTGCGTGTGAGGATATTGACGGCTACCCAATTTGTGAAACATGCGCTGACAATGCAAAAGAAGAAAAATATTTTGATGAGCCAGGTTATCTTTCAAGCACAATGCCTGGCTAACGAACCGCGTGACTTGCGCGGCCACAAGGCTTGAATGAAACAAGCTAGGCGTTGATTCGCGTCAAGTCCACGCTATGGTTAGACCGGTTTTGAATTGTCCCAAAGCGTTTCTGGCGCAATGTCAATATTTCCAGGCCATACAACAGTGCCAAAAGCAACCTTTGCTTTCATAAAGAGTGGCGAACCCTTGAGCTTTCTAAAGGGCTTTTTGTCTAAATATGGCGTCATATCAAACCGTCGCTTCTCTTGATTTTCAAAAAGAAGCACCAGGCTGTTATCCTTTTGCGGCTCGACACTGACAACGTCTAATAAGATTTCCATAAATTCCTCCTTAATTACCGTAAAGGGTCAATGCGGAAAGGCTCTTCACCGGAAGCCGCCAACTCCCAGTCAGCCATTAGTTCGTCTTTATGAATATCAATCCATGCCTGAACCAACCGCAGTTGTTTTGCAGGAAATTTCCCGGCAAGCACGGATCCGTCTTCTAAAGAAATTGAAGCCTTCTTCCCTTGATAACGGACGTGAATATGCGGCTTATTATGACGTCCGGTATCTTCGTAATAAAGCGCGACAACTATCCCATAGAACATTGAAATTACAGGCATTTTGCGACTCCTTTTTGCATTTCTCTATAAACATTCGGTTCTATATCATTCGGTTTGGACCAAACCCGCCTATTTCAATCATGGCTCTCAATTGATTATACCAGTTTTGGAATAAAGGTTTGAAATTTCTCCTGGACAGATTCCTAAGAAAGAAATAAAATTAAACCGTCAGCAATCATGAAGGGGCCTCCCCCTGGCCTCCCTGCCAAATTTTAGGCACGGAAAGGGGTTTTCTATTGGGCGAAGTTGGTCCGAGTGTCCTGGTATCGTGAGGTATCGGGGTGGCCCTCCATGGGTGCCACAGATAACACTCAGGGCTTTTTTTATGCCCTCGTCTAAAACAACGCAAGGAGATTAAAAAATGAATAGATCAAACCCGCTTTTCCTTGAGAATGATGACCCGGTAGATGTTCTAAACAGAATTGAGTTCATTTTATGCTTTTTGGAAGAGGTTCACCTTGCCAAAATTGACCAATTGGAATTTTCGGAAGAGGGCAAGGATGGTTTAATGCGTTGCCTTCATTATTTTTTAACCTCGAACCGTGAACCTTTGAACCTTGAACCTGAGCAGTTGCATTTTTTCAAAAGATTCCATCCAGCAAGCTTCCGATGCCCTGACGAAAATTTTAACTTCCAGGAAGGAACCCAAAAAAAGTTGAACCATTTACGCCGCAAGGTTAGGGCTACCTTCCCAAGGGTTTTTAACCTTTTCTATCCTGGCAACCGAACCTCATGAATAACTGAATCAATTACCGTGGTGGGGCGAAAGCCCCGTCATGGGAATAATTTACATGAATAAAATATGCTTCTATGCTAAAACCAATTTGATTTCCGATTTTTTAAAATCAAATTTTGGTTGCAGTTATGCTTAGCAATTGGTTTCGCCAATTTTAAAGATACCGAAAACCAATTGCGGTAGAGTATAAATTTCTTCCGCGTATTATACCGCAAATGAAGCTATTAAGATAACAAAAACAGGACGCCATTCTTGCCCTCTTTTTTCAATAATCTCTAATTGCACGATTGCAAGCCGGACCCTATTTACAAAGGTTTTTTTTTGACCCCATTTTCATTCCTATTTGTCAAATGTTAACAGGTTGTCCGAGAATAGCTGGCGGCGCTATTTTCGATCAAACACCCGTGCCCCATCATCCAAACAATTATATAAGAAGATATTGATAAATATCATATTCTAATGGCATAATGTTTATCAATGAAACCCACAAGCCCCAATAAATCAAATCAACAGGATCTTTTCCCCGGATTTCAGTTTTCTTCTTCCGGTCCCCTTTCCACCCCCCTGCCCGACCTATCCGGTCTAACTCAAAAAGGAAGGATTGACCACATGCCCAAATTTAAGCCATTTCATGAGTTTCAACTTCCATTGGTTGGTTTGACC
>JAJDAS010000255.1 GCA_029261755.1 Nitrospinia bacterium | reverse complement strand
GAAAAACTTATACCGAGCCAGTCCTTCCTCGAATAATTTTATTTAAAATATTCTGGACTTTTTTTGACGTGCTAAGGATTTTTGAATTATCGACGCGATTTCGAACTTTAAAAAAAGGAAAATTCAAAGCAATGCTTAACTTGTTCAAACCTCACATCATCTGGTTATTAGTTGATGTTTTATTACTTGTTTTAATTTATTTTATTTGGCAGACTTCAATGACTAAGGAAATTGTGAGCTACGAACAATTAATGACAATTAAGAATTATGAAATCTTGGTATTGGTTATTTTGGTGGGAATAAATTTTGTAACGTTTTTTGCAAATATTAAGGGAGATGGTTCCGACAAATACATTCACAGCCTTGAAAAACTCTCAATACTTTCGGATGAAGACGAAACTGACGCAGAATTTGTTGCGCAAATAATTGAGAAAACAGCAGGTGAAAGAAAATGGCTTGATATAGGTTCTGGAAATCTGCAAAAAGTTTTTTTTATTGTAAAATTGCTTCTTAAGAAAAGTATATATTTTAAATCAATTGACTGTCTAGAGCCCCGAAAGAATTGGGGAAATACCCTGCCTTTAGGGCAATTAAAAGCACCTTTACGCATTCATAAGCAACGATGGCCTAAGTTTATAAAGAAGAGCCCATATAGTAATCAAACCTGGTCGATGGTAACTTTGATTCATTCCTTATACCAGTCGAAGATTACAGAAAATGGATTAGTACAAGATTTACTGGAAATTAAATCTCATGTTTCTTCTCCTGGTTGTGTGCTTATCATCACAGAAGGTGAAGGTTCATCTCTTTTACATGTAAAAAAAGATGTATACAAAGAATTGGGTGGTACTTTAGTAACGGAAAAAACGATAATCGACACAACAAAATATTTGAAATGGCCTTCTCATGAGCGTTATGAATTAAATCAAAAATTTGTAATTACTTCGGATGATCTAAGCTGCCCTTATGATGAAACATCAGCTTTTCCATGGTTTATTTTCGAAAGTGCGACATCGTCCTGTGATTATGTGCAACATGGAACTGTTCTAAAAGCTAGTAGGCTGCTAATAAGGAATTTAAAGGAAACCCGTGCCAGGAAGACCTTTCTTAATGCCCAAGACGTTGCATTAGTTTATAGGTTTTAAACGAAATGATTGGATGTAAACTAGAAAAAATAAGTTTGTCATACGGACCCCGCAAAATCATATCGGATTTAAGCTTTAATACTGAAGACTCTTTATTTGTGGGAATCACTGGTGCTTCAGGGGCTGGCAAATCTTCCATACTTCAACTGCTTGCGGGGGTTTCACGTGCTAATATTACAGGCTCGGTAGTATGGTACAACAACGCTCATCAAATTAAACTCCCTAGACCTATAGGGCTTGTTCAGCAAGGCTCCCCCATTCCTGGGTGGCTAACAGTAGGTGATTTCTTACAAATGAGTGCTGGCAAAACAGGTTGCACTTTAAAACAAAAAGAAAGTATCTTAGAGCAATTTCAACTTGACCCTCAAATCGTGATGCGTTTATTTCCGCATGAATTGTCTGGAGGAATGAGGGCGAGGGTAGCTTTAGCAGGGGCAATGAACTCTGGAGCTGACGTTTTGTTACTTGATGAACCCTTCAGTGGAGTCGATGAGCTAACTCGTCAAGAATTGGTACAACTATTGAAAACAAAGTCAAAAGATTCTTGCCAAACTTGTTTTCTAGTGTCACACGTTTTACTAGATATAATGTACCTTTGTGACAAGGTGCTAGTTCTGAAAAACCCACCTTCCGCTGATTATTTAGAAGTGCAAGGTTTTCGGGAAAAAGTGGGTAATCTTAAAGAATTAATGGTGGGTGACCTTGCTGTAAAGTTGTACGAATTAAAAGAAAAATTAAGCAGATAAATATTAAATAAAAACTTAACAGGTTACAAAGCAAATGAAAAAATCAATAGAAAAATTACCCTACAATCAATTGATCGATACTCTCGAAAGATCGCCTTTTTTGCTGAATCAAACAAATGCAAAAGTAGATTTAGCAAGAATATTTGAAGGCTGGTTTCATAATGACTTAAAAGCAACTGTCATAGGAAATCTTGGAGTGAAACTGTTGATAGTTTCACCTCTTTCAGGCAAACGAAGCATTATAGAGCATACGGGTTTCAGTGTAAACATTCCTGATCACGGAATAGAAATAGTGAATGTTGCTGTATATGGTAGTTTGAAACAGGCGTCCAGTCTGATTGTAAGAGCGGAGTCCGCCTGTCCCCCATCGTTTTTGTTCGGTTCTCAAAGATGCAATTGCTGGGACCAATGGGCAACAACACGAGAACTTGCGGCAAGATACCATCAAATAACTTTACCTAATATGGAGTCAGGGGAGCAGTTGGAAGAATACATCACGAATTACAAGCCAGATGCTCAATTACCCGCACTGATTTTAATTTACTTAGATTCCCAAAGTGGCATGGGAAGCGGTGCTTTGAATAATACTTATAACCAAACTATAGGTGAAACAGCATTTATGCGTCACAGAGGGGAGTATACGGCCGAACAATTATTACATGTTTCAATGGCAGAAGCTTTTAAATCGATCGGAATTGAACCAGACCCAAGATCTTCTAACAATGGTTTAGGGTATAAAATATCTGGTGTTATTCTTGATTGCATGAGAGCTAGGCAAGATATCCATTTCCTTACCAATAATCCTTTAAAAGAAGAGGCTTTAACAAAAATGGGCTACTCAGTGATACGACATGAAATTTATGGGAGATTGGATATCGCATGTGAAATAGAGACTCGGGATAGGGTTGAGGAGTTTGGACACCAAATATCATTCAAAGGTGAGATTAATCCCGTCGAAGAAGCTGCGAATCTAATGGAAAGAATTGAGAAAAAAGGTGTCAAGCGATGCAGATAGGTGTTTTTGGATCTCACAATATCTCGTCTTCACCCATATGTAAAAAAATTGCTTACGAGGTGGGAAAGCTGATTGCGGAAGGCGGACATGTACTGGTTACTGGCGCAAGTAGAGGTGTATCAGAACTAGCCACAAAAGGAGCAAGAGAGAAAAATGGTTTAGTGGTCGCAGTCTCTCCCGAGTCAAGCAAGTGCTCGACATCAAACTCTGTATGCCATGACAACCTGAGTGTATTGATCCGCACTGGTATGCCTTACAAAATGCGAAACGTGATAACAATAATGAGTTGCGACGTCTGCATTTTTATTTCTGGTGGCTATGGTTCGCTAAATGAATTTACAGTAGCTATTGATCAAGAAAAGCCATGCATTATTATAAAAAAAACGGGTGGGATTAGCGATGTTGTGGAAGAAATACTTGATAGGCTTGTCAAAATAAATACCCCCGTATATTTCGCGCAAACTGCCGAAGAAGCTTACTTAGAAGCAGTTTCTCTGGGTATGAAATATGAAGAAAATGCAAAACCTTCTTGTTCGCGCTGAAATTCTTCAGTTCGAAATAGGGAAAAGGTGATCAAAAGAAAAGCGCTAGGATAAACCGGCATGGAGCGGTACGTCTATGGGCACACTTGAAATTTGTAGTATCTGAGGTCACCACATCTCGTCATTCGACACATTTTCCATGTTCTCATAAGGTAAATCCGACAAAGTAAGATCAAGGAATCGAAAGTTGCATAAACGCAGGGAACTATTCAACCTATTTAAAATAAAATGCGCCAACACTATAATTTCCAACCATGAAAACAACACTGACACATCTTCCTCAAAACAAAATAGACGAACTGGAAAAGGTAGTCTCCATCATCCGTGAACTGTGCGATGGTGTTGAGATGATCATACTATACGGCTCGTACGCGCGTGGCGGCTGGAAGGAGGATGCTGATCTTAAGCCGGAAAGAAAATCCGGCCACAAATCCGATTACGATATTCTGGTGGTGGTCAAAGAAAAATCAACCGCTGGCGATACGGGTCTGTGGAGCGAAATTACCAGGAAATGCGACAGCGTGGTTTTATCCACCCATGTGAGGATCATATCCCACGACATCCTGTATTTAAACAGTAAACTGGCGGAAGGCCAATACTTCTTCAGAGACATCAAAAAAGACGGTTGCTTACTCTATGATTCCGGCAATTTTAAGCTTGCACGAAAACGAAAATTAAAACCGTATGAGGAAAAGCGAATTGCTCAGTATTATTATGATCACTGGTTTGAAAGAGCAAAGGAATTTTACAAAACTTTTAAATATCATTTTTCTGAAGAAATGCATAAGTTGGCAGCTTTTGATCTCCACCAAGCCACCGAAGCATCTTACAAGACCATTTTATTAGTTTTTTCCGGTGAAAACCCTCATGAGCATTATCTTAGCTTGTTAAGCGAAATGGCTGCTGAACATCATAACGCCATATCCGATATTTTCCCTGTTGAAACCCACAAGGATCGGAAGCTTTTTGAGTTACTGGATCATGCCTATATTGGGGCTCGTTTTATCCCCGAGTACAGAATATCCAAGGAAGAGTTGGAGTATTTATCAGGCCGTGTGAAAGAATTGATGGAATTAACCGAGAAAATCTGTAAAGAAAAAATTAAAAGCTTCTAACAACGCAGGCTAAGGCCAAGGAGTGGAAGGGGAAAGGTTCTTATTTGCTTTCTTCCGTTTTATAATCTTATTTGGAGATGAGTATCATGATAAAGAATGACGAACTCATGTCAATGGTGGATGAATTACCAATTGACATGAAAACACAATTAGTCGAGAAACTTCTTAGTAGTATACATCCGCATCAAAAAAAGATTGATGATCTATGGGCTGATGAAGCCGAGAAACGAGTGAAAGAGATTCAAAATGGAGTAACCAAAACAATTCCGGGAGAAACCGTTTTCAACGAAATTCGTGACAGGTTTTCGAAATGAAATGTTCATTCCATTACTCGGCAAGGAAAGAACTAAATGTCTCAATCGAGTATTATGAAGAATGTCAGGTCGGGTTGGGCCAAGAATTCGCCGAAGAGGTTTATGGTGCGATACAAAGAATTCTCGAATTTCCGAAAGCATGGGCGCCATTTTCATTGAACACTCGAAGATGCTTGACAAATCGTTTCCCCTACGGAATTATTTACCAAATATTGGACGATGAAATCCTTGTCATTGCAGTGGCACAATTAAGTAAAAAACCGAATTATTGGTCAGGTAGAATCAAGTAAATTGCAGCATAGGTTGGATCAGAAAAATTATGTTGGGTCTCGACATTTGACAATCCTTGAGGATTTTGCTCAATACAGCGGCTATACCTCCGTGGAGCTTCGTGTTCAAACGCCAAACTACGCCGTCCCATTTGACCATCCTGGTCAAATGGTGAAGCTCCGGCTTCCTTCAAACCACCATCTCATTTGTACTGCTTCAACGACAAGGCTTTTTAAAAGCTTGGTTAAGGTGTAAAGCCCAATGATTAAGAGTGCGAGGCGGGAGCCTCGCGGTATGCATTCCCAGGGAGGACGCCTGGGAACGAGAAAACCTCGGGCACAACAATGCTTTTCCCAATCATCAATCTACAATCATCAATCTTCAATAATTATGATTTCCCGCATTGAAAATATCCTGTTCAACACCGATTTTCACGCTAGTGAGAATCGTCATAATTTCTCCCTATTCACGCCGTCCAGATGATTTCAATCGTTCGGCCTTCGAGCCATGGGACCTGGAAAGGAGTTTGTAATTTCTCTACTTCTTTCAGGATCGGCG
>JAJDAS010000254.1 GCA_029261755.1 Nitrospinia bacterium | reverse complement strand
CACCCGATCCAGAAAAGCCCTGAGAGGAAAGAGCCGAAGAGGTTGCTTTCTAAGTTCCAAACCACGGTGGTTATGGGTCGCCATTGCCAAAAGAGGAGGAACAGCAACAGGCTGGAAATTAGCACATAAGTGCTCCGTTCCAACGGTTCCGGGACAATTTTTGTCCACCAACTTTTGAACCCTTGTCGTGCCATGACGCTGTGCTGGATGGCAAAAAGGCCAAGCAATAAGAAATCAATTAATATAGCCTGGGTTAGCGGGGCTTCCAGCGCGGAGTCAATGGTCTTGGATAAAACCAGGTTTCCCACAAAGCCTATGGCATGTAAAAAAGCCCCAAAGAAAACCACATAGGATGCAACCCCATAAATAAAGAAAATAAATCTTTTCATTTCCATATCTCCATAAAAAAATTTGCTCGCCAGTTTCTAACCTATAGCTACCGGGAATCCCTTTGCCTCCCAATCCTGGACGCTACCTTTAAAGTGTATGGTACGAAATCCTATTTTGCGCAAAACCTCCACTGCCTGTACGGCCAGCACGCAATATGGTCCCCGGCAGTAAGCGACTATTTCTTTATCATTGGCTAAATAGGGTAGACGCTTTTCCAGTTCTTCCAAAGGGATATTAGTCGCTCCCTCAATGTGTCCCGCTTGAAACTCCTTAACCGGGCGCACATCCAAAAGTATCACCGTTCCTTCCCGCATTCGCTTCCATAAGGTATCGGCATCTATTTTTTCCATGTTTTCCTTTTCTTTGAAGAAGCCGCAGGTGATTCTTTCAATTTCCGCCAGCCTGTGTTCCGCCAAGTTTTGCAGATTCCTGAAAAAGCCTGAAACCAACTTGTCCGCAATTCGATAGGTGACAAAGGTTCCCTCTTTTTTGGCCTCCACGAGACGGGCGGCGCGTAGCACTTGAAGGTGTTGGGAGGCATTAGCGATGGAAAGGCCGGTCTCTTTTGCCAGTTTTTCCACATTCTTTTCTCCCTGGCAGAGAATATCCAAAAGTTCCAGTCGCTTGGGACTGGAAATTCCTTTTCCTATTCTGGCCAGTTGTTCATAGATTTGGTCTTTGAATTCTCTACCTGAATTTTTCATGTTTTTTTCAATTAAACTATTCAATAAATTAATTGAATAGCTTAATGTTCGGAAATGGATTTGTCAAGTTTAAAATGGCCCTAAAGTTGTCATGCAAAAACTGTTGGATTTCAAGCAACCCAATGATTTATCTCAAGCAGAAACCCACTCTTTAGATAATTGCTCCGCCTTTTCATGGCAAAGTAATACCTTTAAAAACAACATGTTACATGTTTTTTAAGAAAATGGCACGCTTATTGAATGTTTAATAAGTAGGAAGCAATTATTTATGCATCCAATTGCTATGAAAGGAGGTGAAAAAAATGATGAGCAAAAAAAGTATTGTTGCGATTCTCATATTTGCAGTGTTTTTCGCGTTCACAGGCTACCAGGCCCAGGCAGGGGAGTTCAAGGCAGTAATGAAGGACTCCAAAGTGGGTCAAGAAATCCATGTCCTGTATCATAAAGCCTCGGAATTTGCCTCAAAGGAGGACCTGAAAGGAGTCATGGGGCTATATTCCAAAAAGTATATGAGCGACGGCTGGGATAAGGATTATATGGAGGCATCGTGGACGCAGATCTTTGGCGCCTTTGACGAGATTGAGATTGAGCACCATATCTATCAGCTTTTTGTCAAAGGAGACAGGGCCAAGATGATTTGTGGCGGGGCCTTTCTGGGGATCGACACAGTTGGAAGCAGCGGTCTTTTTGGTTCGGAGCAAGAATCAACGATTATCGACTCCTGGGGTTCCGCTACCCATGACCTGATTAAGGAGGACGGTGTGTGGAAGATCTATGGAAACCAGGTTCCCTACCAAACAGGTCTAAAGCGCGGCCCTCTCTTCTGAGAACCGGCCCTTACCTGAGACTTCCAGGGATATTTCCTGGGGTCTCAGGAGGAAAAGTTTACAGAAAAATCAGTTGGAGGTTGTAGAGTTAAAAAAAACTGAAATCAGTTACATCCGTTTGCATGCCTTTAGCATGAAAACTTGTTAATTGAAGGTTCGCTTTCTTTCAATATATGAATCTCGGAGGTTCATCATGAAAAAGAAAGCAATATTAATCATTTTGCTCTTTCTTGGCCTGGGGTTGGTTGCCGGTTCCTATGCCGGGGAGAAAAAACACTTTGGAAATTTATTTCCTGAACGCCTTTATCCTGTAAAAAATGCTGCAAGGTCGGTTGTGGGAATCTGGGATCGAGAAACACTCAAAGCTTCCATCACCGGGGTTTATGGCGACTTGAAAGGGCCTATTAGTATTGTGGCGGCAGGGGTGGTTATGAAGAAAGAAAACGAGGCGGTCACGATTGTGACTGTGGATTCTCCCCAAAAACCTGCAACCATTGAATTTCTTCAGGATAGGGTTTGGGAAGATATGTCTCTCGATAGATTGATTCGTGAGCGGACGATCAAAGTGAATAATATGAAACGGCTGGAGAATGGTTTAGTTTCTCTCTCCATTAAAGTGGATAAAGTTCCCATTTTTAAGTCGGTTAAGCCTGTTGAAATTGGGGAAAGACCCACCGAATCGAAAGAACGTAACGTTTTCATGATTCTGAATTTTTTTGGCAGACCTGAACTTTGCGTATGGGGGAAATTAATAGATGGCTATTTTATTGAAGAATCAGGGCTTGCCAAGTCTTTTGCAGTGCTCGGAACCCCGGTTTTCAATAAGAATGGTCGTCTCATTGGATTATTAAGAGAAAACCACAGGTTGGTATCAGTGAGTCGCGGTGTATTGAACATAACCGAAAAAACAGAACTGCATATGGTTAAAAAGATAGAATGACCTGGCATCAAACCCAAGGATAGTATTGCTTTCCCCTTCGGGATATTCTGCGTTTTTGCGTGAAGCAATTTTAAAAGGAACAAACATGATCCTATGAAAGCCAAACATACACGAATACTTTTCCCCTGCATGGGCGCTTTGGTTGCATACCTCGTGTTTCACCCTTACACAATGCTTATAGAGCCAACGCATAAATTCACAATTGCTTTATAAAACAATATGATGAGCGTTTTTTATATTGAGAAATTTTGTAATACTATGCTGTAGAAACTAACTTTTCAAGTGTACCACCCTTTGTTTCTTATGGATGAGTAAAGAT
>JAJDAS010000253.1 GCA_029261755.1 Nitrospinia bacterium | reverse complement strand
GATGTTCCAGCATGGACTAAGGATGTTGCCGCCTGTAGAAAACCTTGGTTTGTCTCGGGGATAGAGAGTTTAAAAGCCATAACTATAGTGGAAAGTCCATTGGAATTTCGTTTTCGGAAAATTTTCGTATTGGAAAACTTTCTAAGCAGAGTATAAGAATGGATGAAAAGTGACGAGTGGCGAGCAACCAGTGACAAGAAAAAGCTGCGGGAATACTATACTTGTCACTTGTTACTCGTCACTGTTTTTTCTTCTGCGCCCTTTGCGCCTTGTTCAATGATTTCGATTTCATGCTTAAAATAACACCCATTATCATCAAAGCCACAGACGACTCAGGTCCGCAGGGCAGATTTTTACCAATTTCATAATAGCCTACACTCGTCCCCGCCGTCTTTACCAATTCCCATGACTAATGAAAAGGTATAAATTGTGAAACCAAGAAATGCTAAACCCAACCTTATGAATCGCACCGCAAAAGTTGCTGCTGCTCTTCCCATAAGCGAGGAGAAATTCAGGAGCGTCTTTGAAGACGCAGCCATCGGAATGGTGATGGCAGACCTTGACGGCAAATTCATGAAAATAAACCCTGCTATGTGCAAGATGGTAGGGTATACGGAAAATGAACTTCTGGCAAAAACCATCATGGATATAACCCACATCGACGATTTGTCGGAATCTTGGCATAACGTGGCAAAGCTAACAAGAGGCGAAATACATACCTTTCAGAATTTGCGGGAAAGATTCACTCACAAAGCGGGCCACACCATTTGGGGTTTGTTAAACGCTTCCATTATTAAAGACGAACTAGGCAACCCACTCTATTTTATTGCCCAAATTCAGGACACTACAGAACGCAAGAACGCGGTGGAAGCGCTTCATAAGAGCGAGGATCATTTCCGCATATTAACTAAAGTGGCGCCTGTTGGGATTTACAGGACGACTCCCGATTACAAGTGTGTATATGTAAATGAACAATGGTACAAAATGACGGGACTTACTAAGGAAGAGGCCTTGGGTGATGGCTGGGTGAAGGGGCTGCATCCTGACGACCGCGATCGAATATTCGAAGAGTGGAGCAACTCCGTTAGAAATAACAAACTTTTTCAATCGGAATATCGATTGAGAAACCGTGAGGGGAAAGTTATTTGGGTTTACGGCCAGGCTGCCAGCATGGAAGGTCCAACCGGTGAAATAGAAGGATTTGTGGGGACGGTAACCGATATCACCAAGCGTAAGAAAGCGGAGAAGGAGTTGGAAAAGCTGGATGAATTGAAGTCCAAATTTATTAACACCATCTCTCACGAAATGAGGACGCCACTGTCTAAAATCATAGGCGGAATGGACCTACTGGAAGATTTTTTGGATGAAAAGGGCGGCGACATAGAGAAAAAGCTTTTTAGCATCATCAAATCAGGGAGTGAGCGTTTGCATTATATCGCCGATGACATGCTTAGAATCGTCAAAGCGGAATTTCAATGTCCAATCTTGATAAAAGAGAAAACTTCTATCAACGAATTGGTTAGCAAAGTTTTCATGGAAGCGGAATATTTTGCCGGTTTGCGGAAACAAGCCATGAGTTGTGCTCTCACGGGAGAGGATGTTTGGTTTGAAGGAGACAGAGGAAAACTACACGATGTATTAATGAACCTGACCATGAATGCTATAAAATTTACCCCGGATGGCGGGGAGATATCCATCAGCCTTGAACAAGATAAAGACTCTTTCCGGATAAAGATTGAGGATAGCGGCATAGGGGTTGGTGATGAAGAAAAACTCCATATCTTTAAAAAATTTTACGGAGCGGGAAATATTGATCACCATTCCACAGGCACCTTCCAATTTAATTCCAAGGGGATGGGCTTGGGGCTTCCCATCGCGAAGCATTTTGTTGAAATGCACGGAGGAAAAATCAGAGTGGAAAGTGAAGGGAAAGATAAAGGGTCCGCTTTTATTCTGGAGTTTCAGCAAAAAAAGCCTTGATTCGGCTTGTTAAGCTTGGTCGCATTTAGTTGGCAAGAATATAGTCCGCATGGAGGTTTCATGATAACGATATCAGCGACAAAATTGAGAAGCAATTTATTTGAACTTTTGGATAAGGTTTCGGAGGGGGAAACTTTGGTCATCAAGCGGAACAAGCATGAAGTACCCACATAGTCCCCGTTTAGCAACCGGATTGGCGTGATAAAATGAGCATTCATCCAAAAAGAGGGACAACCGAAAGTAGCCCAGCCCAGCAATGAATTGCTGGGCCAGAATATGCCGCTACGCTTGAGCCCTCAGATTCGGTGGCTAAAAGTCCTTTGGATTAGTTAAACCGGACTCTTCCAAAATTCGCTCGGACATGATTCGAGCGCGTAATGACAGGACAGAGCGGGCGGAGTCGGCGGGCCATGAACGGCGCCAGCGGCAAATCTCCCTTTGCATGTCCGGCAGTTCCGGCAGCGCGGTATCCCCGCTCCATTCCAAAAGCCAGGCAATTTTCCGCATAAGATCTATAACAGCTTCATCCGGCCGCCCCATCATTACCCATTGACTCAACCGGGATAGTTCCGAAGCCAGGTTTCCCATTCTCACCGGCGGGGAATCTTTCATAAAACGCTTTTGCATAGACGTTAGATTTTTCATGAATTTTTCTCCTCAAACAATCGTTTCACGATTTTTTCAATACGAACACAAAGCGATGGGTCTTCTATTTCCATCCCCCGGTTCCCTTGGCGAGGCCGTATGTTTATCAACGCTCCAAACCCCACTGTCCGGGAATCGGGATACCAATCAGCCCCCCAAATATTTTGTTGTTGGCTTCCATCTGAAAGGAGAAGTTCTTCGCAGTCCGCATGGTATTCTCCTCCTCCTGCAAGAATTTCACGTTCCACATCCACCGCCAGCTTGATGTAAGTTTCTAACTCTTCAAGCATCTCCGAAATTTGCCTTTTTTCTGCTCTGCTTCGGATTATATGAATTTTCATGACCACTCCTGTTCCCGTTTACCCTGAAATTTCAGTAATTCATTCATTGTAATTCATTCATTGTAATCCCGGCATTATAGTTCCAGTAAAACCAAGGCACAACATGCTTAATAAATAAATGGGTTGGGCGGGAACTAACCCCACAAAGAAAAGCTCACTTTCATGGGCTACTACAAACGAAAAATAAGGGGACAGGCAAATAATAAGGAAAAAACTTTGGAAACTCATCTCTTAGGAAGACAGGAAAGTGCAGGAAGCTTCATTAGATCCTTACACGTGGATTCTGAGAATTCATCTCTCACAATCTGGAAAAAACAAGATGTTAACCACTAATGGACACTAATAAACACTAATAAATTTTTTATTAAATTAGTGAAGATTAGTGGTTAAACACCGACTTTTACGAAATGGGAAATCATCATATTTCCCCCCTAAATTTTCCTTGCAGGCTTCCTTGCCTCATATAACTTCCTATTTTTTTTGCCCCTTGCCCCTCCCTTCTTCCTGACTTAATAGCCTGTTTTATC
>JAJDAS010000252.1 GCA_029261755.1 Nitrospinia bacterium | reverse complement strand
TAGCCTTTGCTCTTGATCTTCATTATCCTAACCCTTTGAGTGAAATGTTGATATTTAATTGAATTCGAGATACTTCAATTATATCAAAGAAGTTTCGCTCAAAGGGAATTTTTTTTTAGAAAAAATCGCTCAACTTAGGTCATATGTTTTCTTGTATCTGTTGATGCTTTAGATTCAATTTTTAACAAGTTCAATACTCGTAGAGAAAGACAGTTGCTTATACGTCATTTTTACAAGTTTACTATCAATCCGAAATACTTTGGCCTTGTGTCAATAATACTTGGTGTAATTTTTCTTATCGCTTACTACAATTTTCTTTTTGGTTGCATGGCAATTGGGTTTACGCTGTTATCAGGTATAAATCACTGGTATCCGCGCAAAGAAGATATTTTAGGAGACAGGGAGAAATCAAAAAGAGATAAATTAATAAGTATAATTTTAATTTTTATAACTATATTCCCGTTACTTTTATTAGTTCCTGGCTCAGTTGTAAGCTCATTTGTTGTGTTGCAAGACTTTTTTAATATTTTGTTGCATCCTTTTTGTCACTGAAATTCTTAGCTATTCTTGGACTATTTCCAAATCGAATCCACAATTATTTCTGGTTAAAGGAAATAAATATCATTTTTAGAGTATAAATTTACCGGGTTTCTGTGCCATTAAATTTGCAACGAGAGATTCCCAAATGTCCCATAGGGCACACAATGTAACAACCGCAAACTCCTTTATAGCCTCATTAAAATATATGCAAACACTACCGTCATACAGTTATGCAATCATCAGTGCGTTACTCTGGGCCACATCCGTTCCAATACTTAATCATGCTATAGAACATTTACCAGATCAACCCAAACGTTCTTCGATATTAACCGGCCTTGTCGTTGCGCTGATAAGCGGCACCATTATTCTTTATATTCTTGGAAGACCAATCCATGTTTTGGAATTCACCAAATATACATTACTCGCAGGGATCTTTACTTTTCCAATAGCCACAGGGCTATATTATTTAGCGGCATTCGCGTTTGGTGCACAGACTGAAATAGCCTCTCAATTCGTAAGAGTAAAACCACTCTTTTCAATTTTAATAGCTTTTTTTTCCTCAATGAAGTAATTAATGTTTGGTCAATCTGTTCCATGGCTTTAATCATGGTTGGCGTTGCTACATTAATGTGGGGTACAAAAAAGGGGGAATTTAATTGGCAAGCATTTTTTATTGGAATTATTACGGCTTTATCTTGGGCATTAGGTGAACTATTCGTCAAGGTAGGGTTTAAATCCGACTCAAGTTTAAACAATACATTCGCAGCTTTATTCACATCTACTATAATTACATTTACCATCTGCTCCCCAATTATTCGAAAAACAAAGTTAAACGGTGAATCGTTCAAGTGGTTATTGCCATTTGCTATTCACGGCGCATTGAGTTTTGGGTTAGCATATTCATGTTTTTTTAAATCCATAACCTTAATTGGTATAACCAAAAGTGTGCTTATCAATTCTTTTTGGCCGGTTCTCGGAATATTTTTTGTTCAAATCATCAAAAAATTAAAAGGTGAAATGGCTCAAATAAGTGTGTATTTATGGGTGGCTGCCTTAACGTTACTCTCTGGAAGTTTGTTGCAACTCGTTGGTTCGTAATCGCAAATAAAATTTGAGTAGCAGTACAAAACCCATCTTAACAGTAAGACAAAGAAAGCCTTATTACGCTTGCTTACCTGTTTCTTGGCACTTTAATCGCCCCATTTTTTACTAATGACAGTTTATTGCAATCTTAAATTTATTTTTGAGATTTTTTGTAAGCGATAATTGATGTGATTTCATACGTTGCGCCGATGGCGCTTTCCATATCTACCCCCGATTCTGTTGCCGTGAGGGAGTAGTTTGTTGCAGAAATAGCGCCCACCGTTCCGAAGCGTTCCTTATAAATAGCTGAAAGACGTTTTAACGAGCTTCCCCTTGCAAGGCTTTTATCTCCATCTGTAAATGGATTTCCGGCGCCGATTGCCTTAATTGTTTTTAGCAAATCAATCAACTCTTTATACCATTTCACTTGCACCATGTTTTCTGTGGAGATTATATCAAAACCGTTTTTTTTTAAAGCCGATTCAATGTGAGTTGTTTCTAAAAATGCCATGATGGGAGGCAACCCGCTTCCGCTGGTTTTCTCATTTAGTGAACGATAACACTCCCGAAGCTCTTTGAGAGTCCCTTGAGTAAGTGTCGAGAATGCAAATACCCCGCCTCCATCCAGGACCCTGTGTGCCTCGCTGAAAGCTTCTTCAACATTAGCGACCCATTGGTACACGAGGCTGGAGATAACCAGATCAAAGCTTTTTGCTTTGAATGGCAGGGCGGCGCCGTCTGCCGTTGCCAATACCAGTTTTTGCCCACATGCCTTTCCCAGGGCAACTTGAACCATTTGATGAGCAATATCACATCCTGCCACACGGGCATTGGGGAAGGTGTCTTTAAGACGAGAGGTCACCATCCCGGTGCCACAACCAACATCCAGGATTGAGGCAATAGATTTGCTGTTGAGCTTAAAGTGGTCCTGCACTTTTTGGAGCAGTTCAATAGCTGCCTGATTCTGGAGGTCGGCTAGTCTGTCGTACTCCAGGGCTGCCCTGGCAAAATCCTGCCGTATCCTTTTGCTCAGCCTGATTTTATTATTGTCCATCATATCTGTTTAAGAAAATCCCTTAAAATCGTATTGCAAAGCTTTCTCTTAGTTAAGAATGGCGCATGACCTGAGCCATCAATTAATTCCAACCTTGCGCCTGGAATAGAGTTCGCCAAAGCCTTTCCCGCCTCAAATGAAATGATATTGTCCCCTGTGCCATGGATAATCAGTGTCGGCATATCAATATTCTGCAATTGCGTTTCCAAGTTTGCGTCTACTAAGGCGTCAAGTCCTGCTATGACGGACTCTTTGTGAAAGTTTGCCGATACAGATGCATAATGAGCGACAAACCTCCTTGCCTCCTCCGTTTTCAACTCAGTATCTGTAAAGTTCAGTTGATAGAAGCGGTTTAGGCTGGGAATGAAGCTCTGTTGCAGGTCTTTTTTCATTCTCCGTACCACCCCGGGTCGTTGACCGTATGCGCAGTGATCCCGCTTTATAAAGGAGGTTGTAGTACCCACTAGCACGAGTCCTTTAAATAATTCTGGCATTAGGGCTGCTGTATCCAGTAGAACTTGCCCTCCCAAAGACCAACCTATCCCTACGGTACTGTTTTTAGGGTCAAGATTCCGGGCATAGTCGAGAACATGATTGATTGCCGGTCTTAATGTGGTACCGTTCCAGGTCTTGTTGCTGCCGTGGCCAGGCAGATCAAGAGCCTGGCAGCTAAAATATTTTGACAATTCAGCTATTTGCCCCTCCCATACAAAAGAATCAGTAGCCCAGCCATGTATAAAGAGTAAATTTATCAATGCCTGCATTATCCCCTTTAATTTAAGCAAATTAGAAAATCGGTAACACTTTAGCGCTTTGAAAAAACCTCACGGCCCTTGACGCTGGCTCCATTGTCCCTCGGCAACAGACGCGGTCGGCAAGCAATGCGCCATCCGAGGGCTGAGGAACCAAGATGCAAAAAACCGCCGAACCCGGCAAAACAAGCATTGTGGCTCCACAGGGCTTTGCAGTCTTGTGGGCCCTCGCACGAAAAAGGACAGGCAGCGACGCAATAGATTCAGAGAGAAAGGATGGGCTTCGCCACAATGGAGCCAGCGAACGAACACCATCCATCTTTTCAAAGCGCTAAAGTGTTACGAAAACCGGAACCCGGATTTGGAAACAGTCCATTTCCCATTGATGAAATTGGAGAAGTTTTGGTTCATTTAATAGATCCTCTTGGCTTGGGTATCTGCTATTTTTTCGATGCTCATCATCATAACATAGCGGGTTTTTCACCTAAAACATACCGTGTAAATTTTTGGTGGTCAGCTTGCATTTTCCCCTATGATCTTTTACGATCATAGGGGTCTTTTGTTTACTTGAATCTTGAACCAATATCGATATTTTTTCAGCCCATGCCAAAGAAATTCAAAAAACCTCTTCAGAAAACGATCGACTGGGTGGAAACTTTCACCGGTGTGCCTGTTTGCGTTAAAGACGTCCAAGACGCCCTCATCTGCAAAAGTCCCGGTTTTATCGGAAAGGATGGGGAGTCGAAATTTGACCGAACCATCAAGGCAGACCTTGGGAAGGATTCCCCGGAACTGATCATCCTTTTCGGCCCCGTGCCGGATGAATCTCTGGCGGACCGAATCAGTGACTTTATCAAAGCCTCCTTTGCCCAAATGGTCTTACAGAAAAGGTCCACCGATTCTCTCAGTAAAGAGATTGTGGACAACTATAGTGAGATCAACCTTTTTTACAAGCTGAGCGAATCCCTTCTGGATATATCGGACATCAAAGAAACCTGCCGAAAAATACTTGACCAGGCCCTGGAACGTATCCCGTCCGAAAGGGGCGCCATCCTCCTTTATGATCCCGGCAAGAAGAAATTTATTCTCACCGCCGGTCGAGGCAATGAACTGGAAGAGCTTGTCAAGGACAAGAAATCTTACACCTTCCATGGATGCACCCTGCAAGAAACCTTTACAAAGAACAAGCCTCTCTTTGTCAATCAAATAGATACCCTGCCAAAGGAATCTAATTGTGATTGCTACGGACTCATAGGAAAACAATCCGTGCTTGCCATCCCCATGCCTATGCTATCCTCGGGACGGAGAACCTCCGGTGAAGAAAAAGATTCAGACAAAGACGTGCTGGGCCTCATTATTCTCTCCGACAAAAAAGCGGAACCTTCCATCTATACTTCGCCGGAATTGAAGCTCCTCCTCTCGCTGGCCTTTCAGACCTCCATTTCCATCTCCCACTGGAGAACTTTAGGGAAAGTGCAGACTTCCAAGGAGGCGCTGGAGGAGACTTACAGCGAGTTGATGAGAACCTACGAAACCCTGCAAAGACAAGCTTCTCTCAATGAACAGATGAACCAGATCAGTAAGCGGGTCCATGCGGCGCACAACATCAAGTCCATCTTCAGCGCCATGGCCGATTACTCCAAAAACCTCCTTCGGGCGGCCTTCTGCATCGCAGCTTTCAAACAAGAGGATGGAAAGATCCATTTTCGTGTCACAACGGGATTTGAAGATCGAGACCGGCTCATTGAATCGTCTAAAAACCTGAAACCGGGTCCCTTCCTCAATATTCTGGAATCGGGCGAACCCTTTTCTTACGACGAAGAGAAGGACGACCCCGTTGATTTGGGTTTTGATCTCAAGAAAACCCATGTTAGAAACTTTTTTGGAATCCCCCTATTTTCCCATGGCGTTCCCATGGGCCTGATTGGAGTATTCAACCACCTGGGCCCGGGAGGGTTTGTCCAGGAGGACCGGGAGTTATTGGACAGTCTGGCGCTTCAAGCCACCTCGGTGCTGGAAAATGCGTTCCTGATCAACAAATTGAAAGACACTCAATACACCACCATGATAAAACTGGCGGAGCTTGCGGAAAAAAGGGACCCGGAAACCGGCAAACATCTGGACAGGATGAAGCACTACAGCAAGATTTTGGCGGAGGAAATGGGGAAAACCACCAAGTACAACGGCATTATCAACGAAGACTTCGTGGAGGCACTGTATCAATCCAGCCCATTACACGATATCGGCAAAGTGGGAATTTACGACAACATTCTGCTCAAACCCGGCAAGCTGACTGCGGAAGAGTTCGATATCATGAAAACCCATACCTCCATTGGCGGCGAGATACTTCAAGGGCCGGACTTTTTAAAGTTCTCCCGCAACGTTGCGTTAGCCCACCATGAAAAATTTAACGGTAATGGGTATCCCTGTGGTTTGAAGGGAGAGGAGATACCCCTGGAGGCAAGAATCGTTGCCCTGGCCGACGTTTACGATGCGCTCACTTCCAAAAGAGTTTATAAGGCATCTTTTCCTTTTGAAAAGACTCATGCCATCATCATGGAAGAGAAGGGTAATGCCTTCGACCCTGATGTGGTGGAGGCATTTGAAAATACCATAGAACAATTCAAGGAAATTCAGGAAAAATATGGAGACTAAACCACAAAGCATTCTCATTGTCGATGACGAATTGTGCATCACCCACTCCCTCTCCTTTCTGTTTCAAACGGAAGGTTACGAATGTTTTACGGCCTTAAACGCCATGGAAGCGGAAGAAATCCTGGAGGAGGAACGGCCGGGATTGATCTTTTTGGATGTCAATATGCCGGAAAAGGATGGCTATGCCCTCTGCCGGGATATCCGAAACAAGCCCGAGTTTAAGGATGCCCACATCATCATGCTTTCCGCCATGGGACAGGAGACCGATACCAAGCTGGGCCTGGAGGCAGGGGCCAACGAATATATTACTAAGCCCTTCGACCCCGTGCTTCTCCGCAAAAAAGCCAAAGACATATTATTGAAGCAATGAGTCATTGAATCATCGGATCATTGAGACATTGGGTTGTTGATTCTACCTTTCAATGATTCAATCTCCCGATCTCTCAATAATTCAATGGCTTAATCTCTCAATCTCTCAATCTCTCAATCTCTCAATGATTCAATGACTCAATGAAGTCTTACTCGGTTCGTGGCGGGAAAAAATTGCAGGGAAATGTCAAGGTAGCCGGGGCCAAAAACGCCGCCACCAAGGAAATCGTCGCCTCCCTCTTAACGAAAGAAACCTGCCGTTTAAGCAACGTGCCAAGGATCGGTGACATGGATGTCACGCTGGAAATGTGCAAACTCCTTGGCTCTAACCATTCGTGGCTGGACGATGGAAGTCTCCAGTTGGAAAATTCCAACCTGACCACCCACGAGATCCCCTTCGACTATACCGGCATTAACCGTATTCCTATTCTCCTCATCGGTCCCCTTCTGCACAGATTCGGCAAGGCCCTGGTTCCCTTTCCGGGAGGGTGCGAGATTGGCCCCCGCCCCGTGGATTTCCATATCCAGGCCCTGGAACAGCTCGGAGCAAAGGTGGAGTTCAAAGGCGATACTATCTTTCTCCAAGCGGAAGAGCTGACGGGTGCGATGATCGAACTCCCCTACCCAAGCGTGGGAGCCACGGAAAACATCATCATTACGGCCACACTGGCTAAGGGTACCACCACCATCAAGAACGCCGCCGTGGAACCGGAGGTCATCGACCTCATCTCCTTCCTCCAGAGCATGGGAGCCATCATTTACGTGGATGTGGATCGGAAGATCGTGGTGGAAGGAGTGAAGGAACTCAACGGCGCCACCCACCGGGTTATCAATGATCGAATCGAAGCAGCCTCCTTCGCTTCCCTGGCCGCAGTAACCGAAGGGGACATCATGGTGGAGGGAGCCTCTCAGAACGATATGTTGACTTTTCTCAATTACTACCGGAAGGTGGGAGGCCGATTCCATGTAGAGGAAAACGGAATCCATTTTTTCTCCGCCGGGAACCTGTCCCCTGTTGCCTTGGAAACGGACGTCCACCCTTGGTTCATGACCGACTGGCAGCAACCCTTCGCGGTAATGCTAACCCAGGCGGACGGGCTTTCCGTGATTCACGAGACGGTCTACGAAAACCGTTTTGGCTATACGGAAGAATTGAAGCAGATGGGCGCGGAGATCCAGTTATACAACTACTGCCTGGGGAACAAACCCTGCCGTTTTTCCGGAAGGGACTACAAGCATAGTTGTGTGATCAAAGGGAAAAGTCAACTGACGGCAAGGAATATCCGCATCCCCGACCTGCGGGCGGGATTTTCTTATCTCATTGCCGCTTCCATAGCCGAGGGAACTTCCGAAATTCAGGGCGTAGAATATATCGAGCGCGGTTACGAAAACATCCTGGAAAAGTTTCAGGAATTGGGAGCGGATATAGAGGCAGGAGAAAGTTAACTTCTTTAACATCGAACGTCCAACATCGAACGTCGAAAGTGGTAGTTTTTTTCAAAAATTCTTCCTTCTTCGATGTTCAGTGTTCAATGTTCGATGTTCGACGTTACGGGTTTATTTTTCCTCTGTTTCGTGGAATTGCGAATAGTGGGCTATGGGGATGTTGTTCTTTTCTATTTTCCAACTGTTTTGCCCGTTATTCTTCACCAGCTTTAGCTTGTAGTCTTTAAAAACATTAAATAGAACACTCACCAGCAGGTACAGCTTTTCCATGGTAGGATTCTCCGGGTTGACCCTGTGAAAAGCATCCACTACTTGCTCGATCTTTTCCCCCGGAAGGGGGCCTTGCTTCAACCACCTTACCGACTGTGCGGAGACAAGACCCACTATCAAATGTTCCCTAACCGTCTTCGCCGGGCAAAACACCTTGCCGATATTCCGATAATCGAATTCCATTTGCTGTAGGGTTTTTTGATTACAAAGTTTTGTCAATTGTCCGGTGGCAAACCAATCCATGGCCGCGTTAAAATACTCCTTGATTTCCGTATTAGCCCCTGTGGGCAAGATTCCCTGGTAGCCATTATCCAAAAGGGAAGGATGCAAGGCTTCGTAGTGGAGGGCGTGGATGTACTCGTGCAGTAAATCAAGATAGTAGAATGGAATGGTATTATTTGTGGGTATATAAATTTTGTGAAGTTTTTTGCTTCCGTTGGAACGGATCTTGAACTCCTCCTTATCGTAAAACAATCGATCAACTTCCCACTCCAGTTGCGAATTTACGCGACTGATGGCTTCTTTTTCTGTGTACATGGAAAAGTCCTATTTCAAGTTAATGCTGAATACGTACAAAAATTGTGAGAGATGAATTCTCAGAGTTGCCATGTAAATATATAATACACTAAGGGACGGCTCAGAAATAACTTACCATTTCCGCATCTCATTTTCAGGCCATCTTTGGCCGTTCCTCAATCGAGAAATCCTCGACAATTTGACCATGACGGTCAAATTGCACGGCGTTTTATGCCGCCCGAAGGGTTGTGACCAGGACGGGCACAATGAAAAAGCTGTGCTATTACTGCGGTTTCGCTCAATCGGATCAGCCAAACCTGACCCAAAACTGAGCGTGAAAAAACCAAGTCATTTCTGACCCGTCCCTAAACTACTTTTCTTTTTTAACCAAAAGTCATCTCGAAAAAAAATGTACAATTTTTCAATGATTCGTTTATGAAAATCCGCCTGAAACCAAAAAACTCAACTTTGATGGGCCTGGGAATAACTTTTTTCGTCCTTTTCGCGTATTATCTTGAGCCTTCCCTTCTAAAGTTTATGGAATTGAAAAGCCTGGATCTTAAGTTTCAGGCCTGCGGCCATTTAAAACCAGGCGATGAAGTTGTAATCGCTGCCATAGATGATAAAAGTCTTGATGAATTAGGCCGTTGGCCATGGAGCAGGGACATCCAAGCCAAATTGGTAAATACATTAGCCGCTCAGGGCGCAAGGGTTATCGCTTACAACGCTGTTTTCTCACCTCTTCCTTCTGCCTCAACTTGAGGAACACATAAGCTCTTAGAAGACCTCTTTTTCGCCCCAATGCTTGCGATCATGCAAAACCATTAACACATCAATGTTGTTGACAAAACACTATTGTTGTGTTAATTTATTTATGTGTCAACATTCAGTGTGAAAATATGGTAAATTTAAAAGGCTAAAAAATCTCTGGGAGAATAAAATGAAAAAAACCACGGGACCATGGGTGGACGGAGACGAATTCTTTGGCAGGGAAAGAGAATTAAACAAACTTGCCTGAAGTCTTTCAAAATAAAAGGGCCAGCGCTTTCATTCCCGGCCCCAGAAGGATCGCGTGAGCCGTCATGTTTCACAAGCTTAGTCATATTGTAAACGGTGCGGCTTTCAAACGAAAGCCAAATCCTACCTGTGCGAGTCCGTACTTGTACAGAAATCGTTACCAGAACTCCAAGCCAGCCGTATCGGTTTGGG
>JAJDAS010000251.1 GCA_029261755.1 Nitrospinia bacterium | reverse complement strand
GACCGGCATCATCCTCGCCGGAGGCAGGGCCACCCGTTACCACAATACCGATAAAGGGGTTCTGGAGATCCAGGGCCGCTCTATAATCGATTCCGCCGTTCACTGCCTTTCCCAACTGTTCCCAACGGTCACCATCGTCACCAACAAACCGGATCTATATCGTCGCCCAGGGGTTGAAATTGTGGAAGACGATGTGGAATATCTCGGGTCTTTGAACGGTGTTCTTTGTGGGCTAAGGGCCTCGAAAACCCAGTACAATTTCGTCACCGCCTGCGATATGCCTTTCCTCCGGGAATCCATCATTCGCTTCTTGCTGGGGCAGGAAAGAGACTATGATGTTCTGGCGCCGGAGAGCGAAAAAGGCATCCAGCCTCTCTTTGCCATCTATTCCCGAAACTGTATCCCCTTGATGGAAGAGCGGGTGGAAAAGCGAATGCTGAAAATTCAGGATCTCTTTCCTTTGCTGAATACTAAAAAAATTCCCATGGAAAAAATGCGGGAACTGGCCTCCGGGCCGGACCCTTTTTTCAACGTCAACAGGCCGGAAGATCTGGAAACAGCGAAAGGGATGGAAGGATGAAGCCACCCACCCTTTCTTTTATCGGGAAAAGCGGATCAGGGAAAACCACCCTGCTGGTTCGCCTGATCCCCTTGCTTAAGGAAAAGGGTCTCCGCGTTGGAAGCGTGAAAAGGTCCCATCACGAGATCGAGATCGACCGCAAAGGCAAGGACAGTTGGCAGTTCCGGCAAGCCGGAGCCGATCCGGTAATGGTGGCTGGAGGGAACCTGTGGGCGTTGATGAAATCAACTCCGGAAAACCTGGCGCTGGATGATTTGCTGAAGAAAATAGGAAACGACGCCGACCTGGTATTAGTGGAAGGGTTCAAAGAGGAAGAGGTGCCGGCAATTGTTGTGGTTCGGAAGGAAATAGGGTGGGACCCGAGTCTACTGGCGAAAAGAAATTGCAAAGCGGTTGTCACCGACTTCGAGCTGGAAACCCACCTCCCAAGATTTTCTTTTCAGGATGGCCACCGGCTGGTGGACTTTATCCTAACCGACATTGTTCAGAATGGTTCTTAGCGTATAGCCGGGGCGACAGAAAAAATCCGATCTTTTTTGCATTCAGGAACCCTGGCCATGCATGGGAATGAATACCTTGATGGCTGTTCCCTTGCCGGTTTCCGATTCAACCTCAACAAAACCGCCGGCTTTTTTCACGGTTTCATTCACGGTCCAAAGGCCAAGCCCCTCTCCATGTTTCTTGGTGGAAAAGGCATGGTAGAGCACTTTCTCCCTGTTCTCCGCTGGAATTCCCGCCCCGTCATCAGAGACCATCATCATGGCATATTCGCAAGGTTTTCCCCGCTTCCGGCCTGAAAGCCGGGATTCCGTTTTCAGGGTTATGGTTCCACTCCCGGAGATCGCCTCCTTTGCATTGATCACCAGGTTCAAAATCAGATGATCCATCTCCATGGAATTAGACGAAATGATCATGGGACTGGATGCCAGGTCCGTTTCCAGCAAAATCTCACTCCTGATAACCGGCCTAAGGATATTGATCATTGTGGATACATTGCTGTTCATGTCCAAGGGAGCCTTGCGCTTACACTGCCCTGTTTCCTCCGCCCTGAGTTTTTTGACTAAAGCGGAATTCTCCATGGTGAGTTTGATGATTTCCTTCAACCTTTCTTCATCTCCGAAACTAGTGGTGCTTTTCTTCAAAACCGCCATATTGCAAACCAGCAGATTGAACATATTCTGGACATTATGGTGGATGCCTTCCAGAAAAAGATCACTGGGTTTTGCCATGTCAAAGAAACCGGGCGTCTTCTTTGCCTGGCGATACGCGATGAAAAAAGCAAGAAGAAGACAGAAAGCACTCGCCCCCAGGGCTTGGTACAAAAGTTTCTGCAGGTTCGCATTCAGACCATCATGGGAGAGGGTAAGGACCACAAATCCAGTCGCCTCGGTGGATTCACCGAGCTGTATCTCCAAATACATTTCCTCCTTGCCCGGATAATCTTTCACGGTATAAACCGGCGACCAGAACTCCGTCCCATCCCGGGTTTCTGCGTAGAAGGGTAGTTTGGTCCGGGTCATCCTCTTCCGGTTTTCGGCGGAAAGTCCCGGTATGGTTGTGGACCGGGCTACCTTGGAACCTCCGTTTCCCGTCCACCCGATGGTGGGCAATGGATCGTAGTTGATGGTAGTGGGGGCAAAGCCGGATACTACAAAGCGCCTCAACTCCTTTTCCTTGAAAGCTTCTTTCACCGCCATCCGCGACACTGTTTTCGCGTTACCCATAAATACCCCACTGCTGGAATACAAAGAGATGATCTTGGCATGATGTTGCCCGCTTGTCAGGAAAGTTTTTTTACGGAAGTCCCTTTGCTCCAGGTAATGCGAGAATATGAAGACTACGCCCAAGGCCATGGTAATGAGGGCAGTCTTGTAAAAGACCCTGGCCGAGGATTTGTTGCTAAAAATTCTCAAATAGGTAGATGACATTGCCTGCCTCTGCTAACATGGTTTTTGAAGGAGTTACGCCCATAATGGCAGCGATTCTTTTATTAAAAGATAAAACCGTTTTCCTAGCGAAAAGCCGGGGAATTTCTTTCATTGGGAAACCGGCCAGGAGTTTGTTGGCCATTTTTCCCGCCTGAAGCCCCATTTCAAAATCTTGGGTGCTTAAGGCCATGAGAGCGCCCTTTAGCACGAAGGAGTCATTAAAAGTAATGATCGGAATCCTGTTTTCTTTGGAAAAATCAACCAGAATCTCCACACTGGCCGGCGAAAACACCGTGGGGTCCGGCAGCATCCAATAAGCGTCCACCTTCCCGGCAAGGCTCCAAAACAGATCCGGTGCTTCCCTGGGATCCTTGAGTTCAAGGGCCACCAGTTCCATACCCAGTTTCCCAGCCGCTATTCGGATCTCATTCACCATGCGGGTCGATTCCTCGGGGTCGTACACCAGACCGATTCTTTTGGACCATGGAGATATTTTTAAGAACCTTGCCAACGTTACTTCCGGAGGAACCAACAGGGGCACTCCCATGATATTCGTTTTATTTTCCGGGATAATTTGCCAAGGGTAGGATACAAAGGTGTGAACCACGGGTATATCCCCGGCATACTTCACGGCCCGAGTGAACGCAGCTTCTCCCACAGCCAGGATCATGGATGGATGGCTCCCCCGGATTTTTTGCCACAGGGCGGGATCCTCTTTTGGGGGAACAATCAATTTTTCAACGGTACAGTTGCAGCCCTTTTGAAACCCCTCTAAGACCCTATGGTAAGGCCCCACATCGTAACGCATCAAAGCCACCACCTCGGCTGCATAGAGGCTGGGGGTCGTGAGGAGAAAAAACAGGGTGAGAATAAGGGATTTTTTCATTTTAAGCAAGGGACCGATAATTATTTAAAAAAAAGCGGGATTTCCCATGGAAATCGCCGGGCCGAATAACCTTGATAACCACTAATTTCACACTACTATAAACTGAGCAGAAGTAAATTTCAATAGTCTAAATAAAAAAAGTTTATCGGTTGACATCAAACCTTCTTTAAACTACACTTTTCGGTCAATGAAAACCATCCCATATTGTCTTAAACCGTTTACAAAATATGAAGAAATTTTCCCCCGTTTTGCTCTCCCTTTTCCTGTTTTTTCCTCCCGTGGCCTTTGGCAAACAAACTCCCGCAGAAAGAGAATGGAAAATTCTGCAAATGTTTTACAGCCCGACACAGTTGAACATCCGCACAACATCCCGTACCCCGAAAATGCTCTCCGAGGTGGCGGAAAACGTCACCGTGGTGACAGCGGAGGAGATCAAGGCCATAGGCGCCCATACCCTGGTGGATGTGCTGAACTACGTCACGGGTGTCCAGATGTCTTTGAGTGGTGGACCGGGAACCTACGCCACCCCTTCCATCCAGGGGTCCGAAGAGAGGCATGTGCGGTTGCTCATGGACGGCATCACCATGAACACCATGGGCGGACTCAACGCCTACTGGCAGTATATCCCGGTGCAGCATATCGAAAAGATCGAAATCATTAAGGGACCCGCCTCCTCCGCCTGGGGGTCCTCCCTCGGCGGCACCGTGAATGTCATTACCAAGGAACCGCCGCAAGACCAGGAGAAATCTCCCACGCTCCATGGCATGGTCTCCACCTCCTATGGAGAAGCGGATTCAGGAGACTTTCGCGGGGAGTTTTCCGGCCAGGTGGAGGGCATGGGTTACTACCTCAGCGTGGGGAAGATGAAAACCGACGGACTCACCACTGGAATGGAGTTTGATTCGGACAATGTTTATGCCAAGCTCCAGTGGAATCCTTGGAAAGGAGCCCTCTTTCAGTACACTATGGGCTACAACGAAGGCGCCCAAGGAGCAGGGGATTACCCTTCTTACGGCTATACCTCGGACATGGATTTCGACATCTTCTATTCCACCGTTAGCTTGGATACCCCCCTTTGGGAAGGGGCGGACTTCCAGCTTTCCCTCCGCACCCTCCAACAGGGGGTGAACCAGTTCTACTATCTCTACAACACCGGAACCCGTTTCTCCAGCCTCTTCACCAAGGAGTCCAGCCACGGCGGCAGCGGCCAGGTCACCTGGAAGAAGGGAAGGCATTCCCTGGTCCTGGGGGCGGATATAGACAGCGGTGACTTGAAAAGCTCCAGCTTTACCAACCTAGGAGCGGAGCTGGATACCTGGGCCGCTTTCGCCAACGACACTATTCGTTGGGGAGACTTCACCATCACCCCGGGAATCCGCTACGACCATACCAGCACCTCCGGCAGTTTCCTCAGCCCCGGTATCGGAATCACCTGGATGGGCTTTGGCGACACCACCATCCTCCGCGCCACGGTGGGCAGGGGCTTCAGCATCCCCAGCCTAAACTTCACCAATGGAACCACCTCAGGTTTTCAGGCCAACTCCAACCTGAAGATGGAGAAGGTTTGGTCTTATCAGGTAGGTCTGGAAACCACCTGGCTGGAAAAGCTATGGGTTAAAGTCGGCCTGTTTCGCCACGAGGTGAGGGATCTCATAAGCCTGGATCGTCTTCCAGGTGGTGGAAGAACCATGATCAATAAGGGCAGAGCAAGGCGCCAGGGGGTGGAGGTGGAGGCCAGGACCCTACCCATATTCAACACCTCCCTTTATGCAGGCTTTTCCTTGGTGGACGCAAGGGACTCAGAGACCAGCAAGATCCTGGACGAAATAGCACGGTATACCGGGGATGTGGGAATCCAGTACAAAGATAAAGACTCCCTCCGCATCGACCTGAAGGGCCACTTCATTTGGTGGAAGATGCCCCAATCCCTCAGTGCTATCAAAGGGAAGTACGACGATTTTGTCTGGGATCTCTTTGCCTCCAAAAGGGTCTGGTCCGGCGGTGGTAGGGACCTGGAAGTCTTTTTAAACTGGAGGAACATTTTCAACTCTTCGCAAAATCTGTACAACTTTCTTCCCAACCCCGGAACATGGGCGGAAGGTGGTTTAAGAGCTACATTTTAATGAACTACCCCGCTGCAAGCGGCAGGGTAGTAGATCCAACCTACACAATAAAGAAAGGGGGTGAGATATATGGAAATTTCAGGAATGGAGGTCCTGGACTCGGGCATTGAAGATCAACATGGAACTATTTTGGGCTGTTGCTATGGTGGCCCTGTTCTTCCACCAAGTTGATTAAGTATCAATACAGGCAGCAAAAAGTTAAAGAAAATAGATTATTTGCTTGCTCCCTCGGACCGCTTCAGCGGTCCGGGGAACTAAATTTTTTTCTCATACCGCAGTGAAGAACAGTGACCAGTGACAAGTAACGAGTAACAAGTTTACCCCTCCTCCCCCCCCCAGTGCCTTCCCCGAAGTATTGTTGTGCATCTTCACGATTTTTGTCCTTCACCTCCGTTTTAGCTACATATCTCCCGGTTCCGTAACAAAATTGTATTAACTACAATCGCTCTATACCTGTTGGATCAAGTCTCTGACTTGAGCCTAAACTATAACCAAGCCAACTTTGTTGGCTTACCTTATTATACCAAGCACCGCACGTTACCATGGTGCATTTCATAAATGCGAACCATTATGGCGTTTCGCAAAACACGGAAACGGAGTTTCCGAATACAATCGTGGCAGGGGATCAAGTCAGAGACCTGATCCAACCCTTTTTTCTAAGTTGAACCAACTATAGACTTTGAACAACGCCCACTGGAATTATGCACCTGAGCAGTTACGGTTCTCGTTGAAATACCTACATTTGGCGATAAGAACAGCTTCACTTAATAGGTGATTAAAATGCGCTGAATAGATACCTCAACTTAAAGAATTGCTGGAATTGTGAAAATAAGTGGACTATCAATTCAAAATAGTGTATTTTTCTTCTGGATATCCTTGATCCACTTATGGGCATTTCTCCTTAAAATGGTATGGTTGTTGGGCTTGTTCTATTGCTTTTCTCTGAGTTCTTTGCGAACTCTGCGGTAAATATTTTTTTAATTTCAAATATCTTTGACGAGTCTTTATCATAGAGGATCAATGAAAAAACCTCTCCTTCTCTTTGTCGATGATAACGATGGTCTTCGGAAAAGCCTTGCAACTTGCCTTGAAATGGAGTTTCAGGTTATTCAAGCCTCCAATGGCGATGATGCCCTTTCCCTTTTGGAGCAACACTCGCCGGACTTGCTTTTGCTTGACCTGAAAATGCCCGGAATGAGCGGGCTGGAACTCCTCAAAAAAATACGCAGGGAAGGCAGGGATCTGGAGGTAATTATTATTACCGGCGAAAGCACCCATTCCCTTGCCACGGAATGCGCAGACCTTGGCGTACAAGGTTACCTGCAAAAACCCATTCTTCCGGAGGTATTGACGGAAAGAGTAAAAAAGGAACTCGGAATCGAAGAGTTTAACTATTTAAAAGAGTTGTTGAAAGAGAACTATTCCGCACGGCTTCTTTCTCTCGATCCACGCGCTAAAAAGCTCCTACTTCTTGTTGAAAAGCACTGCCACAGCGACCTGAAAATGAAGGAAGCCGCTTCGCTTTTGGAAATGAGTCCTTATCACATGAACAAGCTTTTTAAAGAGGAATGCGGCATGACCCTAAAGGAGTATATCGATGGCGTAAGGATACACAGAAGCCGCGAGTATTTGTCAGGGTACGAACATAGCATTCAACACCGATTTTCACGCTAGTGAGAATCGTCATAATTTCTCCCTATTCACGCCGTCCAGATGATTTCAATCGTTCGGCCTTCGAGCCATGGGACCTGGAAAGGAGTTTGTAATTTCTCTACTTCTTTCAGGATCGGCG
>JAJDAS010000250.1 GCA_029261755.1 Nitrospinia bacterium | reverse complement strand
GATAAAACAGGCTATTAAGTCAGGAAGAAGGGAGGGGCAAGGGGCAAAAAAAATAGGAAGTTATATGAGGCAAGGAAGCCTGCAAGGAAAATTTAGGGGGGAAATATGATGATTTCCCATTTCGTAAAAGTCGGTGTTTAATAAGGCGATATGCCCTTCCTCTTTGGGAGACTCTAATAGGATAATAGAGGTTACAATTTCCCATTTAGTCAGGTAAGGGCATATCGCTATTAAAAGGGGCGGAGTCCCTCAGGGGGGTATAAAAACCCAAGGAACTCCCATATATAAGGCCTCCTTGGAAGGCGGGGGGCCCTACATTTTTTTTTATTTGAAAATAATTTTATGATTCCTTATGTTTGATATTTCAGTTTTTTCCGCTCTTTAACCTATGATCTTTCGCGCCCGGGAAATCAACTCTTCAAACACTAAAGGTTTAACGACAAAATCATCCGCCCCCAAACGGAAAACTTTATACCGGGTTTCTATATTTGTGCATGAATTTATGGCAATAACGGGGATTGAGTCAGTTTTCTGACTACTTTTCAATTTCTGTAGAAGTTCAAAACCACTGATGATGGGTAGTTCCAGTTCGCTGATAATTAAATGGGGGATGGATTCTTCTATTGACTCAAGGGCTTGTTTTCCGTTTTTCGCCTCCGTAATTTCGACATTCTCGGTTTTTAAAAATTTTTTTAATACGGTCCGTGAACTTTTGCAGTCTTCAACAATCAATACCTTTGGATTGACATATGGAAACTTCGCATAAAAAATGCTTCCTTCTCCGGGGTTAGACTCCGCTATAAGCTCTCCACCATGGCTTCCCATGATTTCACGGTTTAGCGGCAATCCTAGCCCGCTTCCTTTCTCACCTATAGTGCCTGGGGTAGAAGTTTGCTCTTCAAATCTAAAAAGGTTTTCCATTCGTTCAGGTTTAATGCCCACTCCGGTATCGGAAACTGCAAAAGTGGCAGGTTCTCCATTCGGATTAAAGATGGAAACACTGTCTCCCTTTCTGCAAAACTTGATGGCGTTTGAGATGAGGTTTTGAAAGACACCGCTTATCAATGTTTTATCTGCATAGATTCGTGTTCTTTCCTGAATTTTGTTTTTCAATTTTATCCCCTTTTGGGATGCAAGACTTTTGAAATTGGCCGTAATTTTATCCACTAAGAAATTAGCGTCAATAAATTTATATTTTGGTTCTATTTTTCCTGCCTTTATTCTGGAAAGGTTTAAGAGATCATCTATCAATCGTACCATTTGGTTTCCGGTTTTTAACGATTCCTCCATAATCAGCCCTACGTCTTTTTCAACGGTACCAGGTAAATTAGATTTAATAAATCCAAATGAGCCAATCATAAATGCCAAAGGAACTTTTAAGTCATGCGCCGCTAAAGAAACAAATTTATCTTTAAGCTTTGTTGCCTTTTCCGCTTTGTCCTTTGCTTTTCGTAGCTCTTCTTCAGTTTTCTTCAATTGGGTAATATCCGTAGTAGTGAATAGCCCTCCGATAAATCCTTTCTCCGAATCAACTATTGGGGTCCCCTGAAATATATAAGTACGTTTTTCCTTGTCCTTTAAAGAGAAAGTGTCCAGTTCAGCCTTGGGTTTTTCTATATCAAGTATTTTTTTAAAGAAATCCTGATAGCGGATGTCTGAGAAACTATTCAAAAGGTTATTCCCGATCACCTTCTTTCTGGGAACGCCGGAAGCCCATTCGCTAAGATAAGAACCATTGACATCGGTGACATACCCATCTTTGTCAAAGACGCACATAGGAATCGGGCTCGCCTCAATGATCATTTCCAGCATTTCCCTGGAAGTCTTGCTCATAGCTTCAGCGGCAAGACGTTTTTCCCGCTCCTGTTCCTTTTCTTTTTGGAGCACCTCAAAGAGGTATGCGTTTTTAAGAGGAGAAGCGGCAAGGTGGGAAATCACACTGCAAAATCGAATCTCCCGCTTATTAAAAGGTATTTCCCTTCGAGATGTTCTCAAAACAAGGGTACCGATAAGGGAATCTTTGAAGGTTATGGGAAAGGCCATAATGGATTTAATGTGTATCATATTCAAAACATCCCGGACGGAAAAAAGGATCGGATCGTTAAGAACATCGTTAATTACCACCTGTTCTCCGGTTTCCATGACCTTTTGAATTTCAGGATACTTATTAAGGTCAATCTCCATACGCTTTATCTCTTCTGAATCTTGAGAAGCCATCACATAACCTTTTTGAGTGGAAGTGTTCACATAGATTATGGAACAGCGCTTGACATCTATAACCTCCGCGATCTTAACCACAATGGTATAGAGGGTGTCATGGGGATCAATGGAAACAGATAGGGATTGTGAAACATCAAGAAGGGCGGACTTTTCCTCTTCTTCCACCTTAACAACATCGTAGAGTTCCTTCATCCTAAGGTGAGATTTAACACGCGCTAATAATTCCGTTATGCTAAATGGTTTGGCAACATAATCACCAGCTCCGGCTGTAAGGCCCTTAACTGCGTTTTCCGTATCACCCAGAGCCGTTAACATAACAATGGGAATGGATTTGAACTCGTTGTCCGATTTCAGGGCGCGGCAGACCTCGAACCCATCTTTATCGGGGAGCATTATATCCAGTAAGATAATATCCGGCTTAGAAATGTGAGCAATTTCAAGCCCTAGTTCACCACTCTCGGAAAGGAGCACCTCGTACCCTTCTTCCGTTAAGGCGAATTCTATGGATCCCGCAATTTTTGCGTCATCTTCGATTAAAAGAACTTTTTTCACGATTTAGAACCTCTGCAGATCATCACAAATGATCCTGGGTCTTCCTTTTTCCCATGTTAGTTCGTTAAGATTTCCTACTGGTCTTAATCTTTGAAAAATCTAAATTTGGGTACAAATCTCTATAGTATACAATATTCGTACCACAAGGGAACACATCATATACTTATATAAATACTATATATTTATTTAGCATATTTATGATATAGCTAATATGGGTGATGGTGAGTTAATAGGGGCCGGGAAAGTGTATAGGGGGCTAGCAGAAGTGTCTATACAGAAGTCACAATTTGAGTAGAGCGGAAAATGAAGACAGGAAGCCTTTGGAGGGAGAATAAGAAAAAAATGCGAGCTTTATTAGTTCCGAGGTTCTTCGATGTTATACTTCAGGATTTTTTTGTAAAGAGTGCTTCGGGTGATTCCTAAGGTCCTAGCAGCTTTGGCCTTATTCCAACCAGTCTCTTGTAATGCTTCCAAGACTTCCTCGTGGCCTTTGGGCGTAAAATTACTGAAATTAACAGTGGCGGGTCTATTTTGAAGACATTCCTTGGGTAAATCCTTAAGCTCAATGCAAGGTCCGTTGCAAAGGATAGTGGCATGTTCCATGGCATGTTCCAATTCCCGCACATTTCCCGGCCAAGAATAATCCATAAACCTTCTTAATACTTCATCGGAAATTCGTTCCACATTCTTCTTTAACTTTCTATTAAATTTTCCCAGAAAATGATCGACAAGAAGAGGAGTGTCCTCCAGCCGGTCCCTGAGTGGAGGCAAGGGCATTTCCATCACTTTCAATCGATAATATAAGTCCTTTCGAAAATGGCCGCGTTTCACCTTTTCCACTAAATCCTGGTTTGTAGCCGCCAGAAATCGGACATCTACTTTTATTGGCGTGGAGCTCCCCACCCGCTCAAACTCTTGGGTTTGAAGCACCCTCAATAATCGTAACTGCATCCTATGGGAAATATCGCCGATTTCATCCAAGAAAAGGGTCCCTTTGTGGGCTTTTTGGAACCGACCAATTTTATTTTCAATGGCTCCGGTAAAAGCCCCCTTTACGTGTCCAAAGAGTTCGCTTTCCAGGAGATCATCGGTTAAAGCGGAGCAATTCAATTTGACCAAAGTATTATCCCTGCGATTACCCCTGTAATGAAGGGCCTCGGCCACTAATTCTTTGCCCGTGCCGCTTTCCCCAGTAATCAAAACCGTCGTTGGTACTTCGGCCAATTTTTCTATAAGGGAATAAATTTCCTGCATCTTTTTACTCTTCCCAAAGATATTTTGATACTGGCGCCGTTCACCCAAATCCTGTTCGAGATTAGCAATGTAAGTTTCATCTTTTGCCACTAGTACCGCACCGGAGAATTGATTGTGGACATCAAAAAGGGGATAAGTTCTTATGGTTAGCACCTGTTGCGTTCGATTTTCTTGGCAACACGATTGCCGATCCACTTTCATGGGTTTTCTATTATTAATGGTCTCCGCAAGGATTTTCAGGCAATTCCCTTTGCAAGAAGTTTGTAAGGAGGACAATTCTTTTCCGATGGCGATCTCGCGATTAATCCCGCAAAGGCTTTGAACAGCTTTGTTTATCTCGATAACTTTTAAATTTTTGTCAACGGAGATTATGGCTTCCTCCACGCTCTTGAAAATGGCTTCCAAGTTGGAACGATATCTATCTTTTTCTTCTAAAAGAAATTTGTGCCGCAATGCATTTTTTGCGGTATCCAGCAGGACGGTTTTATTAATGGGTTTGACGAGGTATTCAAAGGCTCCCAATTTTAGGGCCTTGGAGGCGGTTTCCAGGGAAGGGAAGCCGGTAAAAATAACAACGATGGAAGCAAGGTTCATCGCTTTAACCCTTTCCAATATATCAATACCTGTCTTACGCCCCAATTTAATATCAACAAATATTAGATCAAAGCGGATTTCTCCAATTCTATCCATTGCCTCTTGGTAGTCCTTTGCAGTAGCGACTTTATACCCTTCTCGAGAAAGAAATCTTTGGCAGACTTCCCGGATCGACTCCTCGTCATCAACTACAAGAATTTTTTCACTCATTTCATTCACCATGCTAATTGAATTAGCGCAACTACTTTATTTTTTTGGATTGCATGATCTGCTTCCCCTTCTCTTTATAGGAAGGGTGCGAGAATTTAGACGATGAACCTTCGGACACGGGCCACAAATTCTATACTTTCTATGGGTTTATTCACAAAATCATTAGCTCCAAAACGAAAGACCCTTTCTCTGGTTTTTTCTTCTTTATCCGACGTAAGGATTATTATGGGGAGGTCTTCCAAAGAGAGATTATTACGAATATTCTCCATTAATTCAAAACCGTCCATGACCGGCATTCTCAGGTGGGCAATTACCAGATGTACGGTGGATTTTCCTATTGCCTCTAATGCCTCTTTCCCATTTTCGGCCTCTATAATTTTCACCCCAACCTTTTCTAAGAACTTTCGTATCATTAAACGGATTTCATCATCAGCGTCCGCAACTAAAACCACTGGTTGTACCAACGGAAGCCTGGCATAAAACACGCTCCCTTTCCCGGGAGTGGACTCAAATTCTAGTTTTCCGCCATGAGCCTCCATGATATCTCGGCTCAAAGGAAGACCTAACCCCGTTCCCCTCTCCCCTCCCGTGCCTCGGGTGGTGGTTTTTTCCTCATATTTGAACAAAGCTGGATGCCTTTTTTCTTCTATCCCAACCCCCGTGTCTTTTACCGCTATAGTGGATGGTTCCCCTGGTGGGATAAACAAGCTAATACAGTCTCCACTTTTGCAAAATTTGACTGCGTTGGAAACCAGGTTTTTTATTACCTGATTAAAGAGATCGTTATCCACGAAAATTCTTGTTTGGTCCGGAATTTGGCAAACAAGTTGGATTCCTTTTTTTTCCGCCTCGTATTTAAAGTTGGTTACCGCAGACAATCCAACGAAATGAGCATCCATAAAGCGGAGGTTGGGTTTGATTTTGCCTGTTTTAAACCTGCTAATATCCAACAGCTCCTGGATCATATCCAGCAATCCCTTGTCTTGGACAGTAACCCGATCAAGTATTTCCTGATGTTCTGCACAAAGAGGGTGAGTTTGGTCTGTTAAGATTAATTTTAAAAGCACAATGGTATTCGCCAAAGGTGCTCGAAGGTCATGAGCCACCAAAGAAACAAATTTATCTTTAAGTTCCGTTGCCTCTTCGGCTTTATCCCTTGCTTTTTCCGCTTCTTCCTTTGCCTTTAGCAGCTTTGTTTCCATCTTGTGCTTATAAAGGGCCATCTCAATATTAGATTGCAGCTCCCTTTCTTCAAATGGTTTGATAATATACCCGAAGGGCTCAGTTAATTTTGCCCGTTCCAGATTTATTTTGTCCGCATAAGCGGTAAGATATATCACAGGAGTCCTAAAGCGGGAGTGCAATTCGGTGGCGACCTCAATCCCATCCATTTCCCCTGCTAACATAATATCCATCAATACCAAATCAGGTTCTTTTTCTTCCACTTTTTTAATCGCGTCCTCACCTGAACTCACGACAGCGCAAACAGAATATCCCAGGTTTTCCAAGCTCCTTTCCAAGCTAAGGGCAACAACGCCTTCGTCCTCGACTATCATGATTGTTGCTTTATTTAGGGTTTGGTCGCTCATTGTTTTTACCTTTTTTTATTGTTGAAAAGATTTGCAGGATTATTAATCCGGTTCATCCTGCTATCATGTTTATTTTTTCCGTGGGTCTCCCGCACATCTCCGTGGCCCATAATAATTAATGCTTCAATTCCTTTGTTTCTTTTTCTTCAAAGCTAATCCGCCACTCTGTTCCGTTTTCCCTTTTTAATTCTATTTTCCCGTGAAGCTGCCCTGCCAGGGTAGTCACCAGACTCACCCCTAATGACCTGGAGGTCTGGCAATCCAAATCTTTTGGCATTCCTATTCCGTTATCGCGCACTATGAGTTCTATTGTTTTGAGTTTCGAATCTTGAGTTTCAGATTTCGCTTTCAAATCACCATTGCCCAATCCACAATCCACATACCGCATTTCTATATTTATTTCCCCTTTTCTATCTTCCGGAAATGCATGTTTCAAGGAATTAGTAATAAGTTCATTCAGGAGCAAACCACAAGGAATGGCGGTATCAACCCCAAGAATAATATCCTCAGCTTCTACATTTAAGGCGACTTTACCGGCTTTTGCCCCAAAAGACTGGAATATGCCGTCAATAAGATTTTTTATATAATCTGCAAAATAGATTTTAGCAAGGTCTTCCGTTTGATAAAGCTTCTCGTGAACCAGAGCCATGGATTTTATTCGCCGTTCACTCTCTTTAAACATCTCCACATATTTTTTCTCTTTAACATATCCGGCCTGGAGCGTCAGCAGACTGCTAATAATCTGCATATTGTTCTTGACCCGGTGGTGAATTTCAAGGAGAAGGACTTCTTTTTCTTTGAGAGAGACGTCCAATGCCTTCCGTTTTCTATTTAGGTCTCCCATGATATTTAAGCTGGCCTTTTGGGTTTTATCCAGATTCGCATAAGCCGCTTTAAGTTTTTCTTCCCCTCTTTTACGTTCGACAGCAATGGCGTAAAGGTCCGCTAACCTTTTAACATTTCTAATATCCTGATTTGTGTAGTTATCTTCCGAGTTAGCAAGAGCTATTTGTCCAATCAGCTTACCGTCAATAATTGATGGGACAGATAGGAAACGTTTCAACGAAAAATGACCTTCAGGGGCGTTCCCCACGAATGACTTGTGTTCCTCCGGTTTGTTGGTATAAAAGCCCTTTAATGTATTCAAAGCATGACCCCATAGTCCTGCATAACCCTCTGGCCCCTTTGTAAAAGTGATGTGCTTATTTCCCTCCGCAATCTCACATTTGTCATCCATGATATCCGTGAGCGTATGCCCCACAATATTCTCTGTCTCCGGATCAACCTCGGAGACGAAACCATCTTTGCTACCGGTCAGTTTCAAGGCATGTCTGAGCACAACATTCGCAATGGTTTTAATATCATCTCTTTTCGTCAAAAGGCTTTCAGACAGATCAGCAATAGCGGAATTATAAAAAGACTCATTCCGTAGCTGCTCTTCCATCCACTTGCGCTCGGTGATATCCAGGGCCACACAGACAATCCCCTGAATTTTATTCTCCCCATTATGCATTACTGAAGCGGAAAAAAGGACCGGAATTTTTCGGCCCTCTTTGGATAGGTACGTTTTCTCTAAATTATCGACAAAACCCTTTTGAATTAATTCATCAAGCCCTTGATCGTGAAAAAACACCTCTTCTCCAGCAAAAATCTTTGATACGGATTGACCGGCCAACTCTTCTTCCTTATACCC
>JAJDAS010000249.1 GCA_029261755.1 Nitrospinia bacterium | reverse complement strand
GCCCCGAAGGTAATGATATCCGTAATATTCCACAGTATTCCGATGTTAACATTAATACCCCGGAAATCAGTGAAATGGTTTTTGTAATCAGACGATGAAACCATGGTTTCACCGTTGAATTGTCCTTGGCTTCTGGAACGGTAATCCTCTTTCCACCCGTTGTTTCCACCCGAAATATCCCTCCAGAAATTAAGCGCCATGCCGATGGAGAAGTTCTCGGTTACCTGGATCGCGTAGGCCGGAGCAAGGGACTTGAGTCCGCCCTCTACCTCGTAACGAACACTATTGGTGACGTCCCATGCACCGTCGGCATCACTGCCGACATCCCGGATATCATAATTCAGGGTATTATTAATATCGTAGAGATGTTGGTAATTCAGTGACACCACCATATTCTTGCCAAACAGATTGAAGGGGTAGACCCCACTGAAATAGTTTAGATTTCCTGTTGTGGTGAGATTCGGTCCATTGATTTCGGGATGGGAGCCCGACCGGTAATGCTCCGTTTGGCGGGAATAGTCAAAGACTATGGAGATCTCCGGGGTCTCCAACTGCGTCAACCCTCCGGGGTTCCACGACGCGGCGGTAGCGTCATCCGCCACGGCAATAAACGCGCTTCCCATGCCCATGGCCCGCGCTCCTGATCCTAAAGGGTTGGGAGATGAGGTTATTTGGACCTGCTCTTGTAAACTGGCGCCATAGGCTAAGAAGGGGGCTAGACTGAAGTAGACAGCCGTCAATAGAAAAAAAATCCGCCTTGGGTTGTTAAAGATAGAAATACGAAAAATCATGATTGTTTACCAGGAAATCATACCATTCAGACGTCTTAAATGAACCATCGTAGTTGGGCTGTTAATTGGACATTGTGTAACTGTTCACGGGGCATGGTTAGCAAGTATAAGAAAGCTGCTATCCCATTCATAGAGGGAGTACTGGAGTACCGGAGTATTGGAAAAACCCAAGGCCAACGAACGCCAGGTTTAAACGGAGTTCCTGGCCCCATTACTCCAGTACTCGACACCGGTCCTGGTAAACGGCAACCTTTAAAAACGTGCAGAGAAGCCCGTGAATGCATACGACATTGTTTTGCATTCATCACACTCGGAATTGAATGATGGAATAGTGGAATGAGAGAGTAATTCCCTGATCAATATTCCAATCTTCCCTTATTCCAACATTCCGGTTGCCCAAGCATTGCCGGTATAATACCTATGGTTTATACACAAATTGGAGCCGTCATGAAATAATATGTTTTGAATTTCTTTTTAAATTCTCTGAAAGGGATAAATATATCAGCCCAGGGTTACAATACTCCGCCTTTTGAGTATTGCTACCCTGGGTCACGGAAACCAACATCCTTTTTTCCCCGGAGGGGATACATAAAATCATTCCCAAATGTATCTTTCGTCGTATCCCACCCCGTATTTTTTCAAAAATTCAAGGTACTCCTCCTGAAAGGAAACACGTTTATGATGTTCTTCCTGATTATTGATATATTTTTTCACGGTTTCTATTTGGGATTGTCCGATAGAAAAGACCCCATACCCATTTTGCCATTTAAATTTATTTAAAGCCCCTCCCTTGCTTTTTATCCATATTGATGAGCAACGCTTTACCTCTCCGATTATTTTAGAGCCGTCTTTATTTCTGGGCCAAATCCAGAGTATGTGCGCATGATCTTCCGTGCCCCCGATGATTATGGCCGGATCGGCCAATCGTTTAAATGTGGAGGCCATGTAAGCGTACATTTCGTTCCGGATGTTTTTGTCTTCCAGGAACGGACGTCGGTCTTTAGTGGAGAAAATAATATGAACAATGATCTTCGACAGCGATTGCGGCATTTTATTTATCCCCTCCGGGGAAAATTATTTTTTTTACATGGATACCCAGGGTAGGCTATCGCCAATCCTGGGCTGACATATTGCAACCCCTCCGGGGTAGAATTGATGAAATTAAAAGATGTGTATAAACCTTAGGTAATACCACGGGAACCTTTAGTAGACGTTATAAAAGATTTTCTTCAAAGGCTCCGATCTTACCTACCATTGCTAAACTTGTCAATTGCCAGTTATGTTACTTTGTAATCGCCAGGTCATTCACCTCTATGGGTTTACCCTTTGATTTGTTAAGGATTTTAAGTTTAGTTCCCCTCGGGTTCACCTCGACTGCCTTTCCTTCATGCATGGTTTCACCCAAACTCTCGCCACCTTCTTCCGTACCCATGGGGCGATAAACCAGGAATCTCATATTCTTTTTGATGGATTGTTCCACGCCGCTGTCCAGATAAATATCCTTTCCCTTAACCTTGATCACCTTGGCTTCCAGCATGGGAAAGCTTTTCAGGATTTTCCAGGCAAGTCCCCCCATTAAATAATCAAATGCCTCCATATCTTTATCCTCACCATAGACATCGGTGGTAAAATAGACCTCCGATGTTTCCGTATCCATAACCCTGGCAAAGATCTGAATGTGCTTCGAGGTTTCATTAACCGTGCCGCCGATGATCATTTCGGCGGAGACAATTTTTCCCAGCCGAAGGGCGGTGGATTTGTCCGCGAGGTCGGAGGAACTCAATTTCAGCTCGGTCAATATTGCCTCCAGGTCGGACGCCCTGACTACGATATTGAACCTTTTTCCTTTCCGCAGGGCTCCAAGTAAGGAGTCGTACACCATGGGCGCCAGGGCTTCTTCCTCTCCCGTCTTCTCGAAAGGAAGAATGGCCGTCGCCAACCTTGAGGAGACCCGGTGGGATCCAGGGACCTTTCGTTCCACCAGGATTTCCTTTGTGGACTCATTGCCGGAGGCATCTTTCGCCGTAATAACAAACTTGTTTTCTCCCACTTCCAGTTCCGCCAGATAATTGAAGTAGAGCTTCAAACCGGACCGCATCAGGATCGGTTCGTCGTTGATGGTAAGGGAAACCACCTGGCCCATATCTTTCACCAGACCCTCTATAAAAAAGGAATCGAGGAAAACCGACTTTTTATCCCTGCTTCCTTTTTTTAGTTTGATAAATGGAGGGGTCGTATCGCCCGGGTCGGCCTTGGCCATGAAAAGCGGATCGCTTGCACCGCCGGGGGTAGTCGCGTCGGTAAGGGTATTATTGAATAGGGAGGCGTAAAGAATGGGGCTTTTCGCATAACCTGCAATCCACGGCACTTTTCTCGTCCTCTCAGCGGAAAGGGTCTCTAAAATAACCGAGCCTTCCGTTATATTACCAGCCAGGTCCGCTGTCCGGAACTTTATTTCCGACCCACCGGAGCCGGTAACGGTATGGGAAAAGGGGGCTTCGTATTTTCTTGTCAAGGATAACTTCTCCCCCCCGATTCTTAGTTCCGCAATGCCGGTTTGGTCGGACACCACACCCTTGATGGTATAGCGGTTTTCCGCCAGCATTGCTATAGATTCTATACTTACCAGGGGGGCCTGCCGATCCACCGTAACCGCTATTTTTTTGAAGGATGTCTTCCCCAATAAATCGGAGGCCGTGACAATGATTTCATTTCTTCCGGGTTTAAGCCTGACTTTTTTGGAAAAGCCGATCCTGCTTTGCGCGATCTCAATAAAAACAGGCTTGCCGTTGATCTCAATTTCCTGGACATACTGATCGTCTGCGGCGGAGCCCTTAACCTCGATTTCAAGATTCTGTACCAGTGTGT
>JAJDAS010000248.1 GCA_029261755.1 Nitrospinia bacterium | reverse complement strand
CGCCGATCCTGAAAGAAGTAGAGAAATTACAAACTCCTTTCCAGGTCCCATGGCTCGAAGGCCGAACGATTGAAATCATCTGGACGGCGTGAATAGGGAGAAATTATGACGATTCTCACTAGCGTGAAAATCGGTGTTTAAAGCCTTTTATGCGCACCCTGGTGATCATCTTTTTTTCGCCACAGGATTTAGTTAAGGAGAGATAATTATGTGAATTTTTGAAGTGCTATTTTTTATTTTCCTTTAATTTAAAAAGTAAGGGTAGCTTTGCTTTCTTTAACCGACTTTGCCATATCCATCATGCTGCCTAGTTTTACACCTTCAATCAGTTCCGCTTCCTGAAGACCTCTCGCTTTTTGACAAGTCCCGCAAATAACCACTTCAATACCCATCTCCATCAGTTCCTTAAATTTTTTTGCCATGTCCAGTTCCCTGAGGCCGTCAACAGGCTCCTGCCCTTTTTTTACATTGAAGACTCCATCATCCATTAAAAAGATGGTAACACCCATGTCTACCCCCCTGAATGCCGTGGCGGCACGGACACCGTTCCAGGATTTCAAATTTCCGGGTCCTTGGGTGATGATCATCGTAACTTTCTCCATTTGCTTCCTCCTGAAAAAATTATTGGTGGTTTAAAAAGGTCAACCGTAAAAGGAATAAGGCTTTAGATGCTTTGGAGTACTGGGGCCAGGATTTCCTAATGGAGTCATTTGCCTTGGGTTTTTCCATTACTCCACCACTCCATTACTCCGGTGCTCCATCACTCCCTCTATGAATGGGATAGCAGCTTTCCTTTACTCGGTAGCCATGCCCCCGTGGTTTGTTGTGCTTCCTGCTACCTGGGACTTTCTCCAAGGGTAACCTGAAGCTTTTGAAAGCGGCCTTGGCGAAGTACTTCAATCGTAATTTTGTCACCTGCCTCTTTTTCCGCGATCTTCTTGATCAGTTGCTGAGAATCCTCCACGGGCTCACCGTCCATTTTCACAATGATATCTCCACCCACAAGCACAATGCTATTTCCCAGACGCACTTGCCTCTTACCCTCTTGGATTCCAGCGTTGTCCGCAGGGCTGCCCGGTACCACTCGCACTATAATGGCTCCTTTTTTTACCTTCAGGTTCAGAGAATCGGCGAATTTGGGAATAAGGGTCTGAAGAGCGACTCCAAGCCAGGGGTGAGAGACATATCCCTTTTTAATTAGTTGAGGTACGACTTTTTTTACTACATGAACCGGGACGGCGAAACCGATGCCCACATTGCCTCCGGAAGGGCTGAAGATAGCAGTGTTGATTCCGATAAGCTCGCCCTTGGTGTTCAGGAGGGGACCCCCTGAATTTCCCGGATTGATGGCAGCATCTGTCTGAATGATATTTTCCATGGTTACACCCTGGTCCGTCCGAAGGGTTCTTCCAAGGGAGCTGATGATCCCTGTGGTCAAGGTGCCTTGCAGGCCAAAAGGGTTGCCGATGGCTAAAACCTTTTGCCCAACTTCCAGGGTGGAAGAAACTCCGAAGGGAATAGGGTCGAGTTTGTCCGGCGAGGGCTTAATAGAAATAACGGCGATATCGTTTGCGGGGTCTACGCCCACCAGAGAAGCCACCCATTTGCTTCCATCGAAAAGGGTAACTTCCAAATGCTGGGCGTTACTGATCACATGGTGGTTTGTGACGATGTGGCCTTCTTTATCAATAATGACGCCTGAACCGGCACCGCTGCTTGGCACCGGGTTGTAATAGTAATCGTAACCTATGGCGGTGCTGGTGATATTGACGACACCTGGACTTCTTTCCCGGTAAATGCGGATATTATCGGCTTCATCCGCTGTTGTAGAAAGAGCTTGGTTGCAAGAGATCGCCAGACAAAAAACTGCGAGGGTTAGAAAAAACGAGCAGATTTTATGTCGTTTCATCAATGGCTTCTTAGGTTAGTTTGAATTTTGAAATCGAACTCTTCAATTCGTCAGCCAAGTCCTTCACCTCTTTACAAGTGGAGGCGGAAAGCTCGGCTTTTTTCTCAGATTCTTCACTAACTTGCGAAATAGATGCGATATTGCTGCTTATCTCTTCGGTTGCCGCAGATTGCTCTTCCACGGAAGTGGCAATTTGCGAAATCATATTGGAAACCTTGTTCACAACTGAAACGATTTCTTCGAGGGAATTACCTGCTTCCTTGGCAAATCCCATTCCCTCCTGGACCTGTGTCGTACCTTCCGTCATGGAGGTTACGGCTTTGGAGGTCTCTTTTTGTATTTCATTAATCATTTCAGCAATTTCCTGTGTAGCGGTAACCGTTCTTTCCGCCAGTTTTCTGACCTCATCTGCGACTACCGCAAAACCTCTACCCTGTTCGCCGGCGCGGGCTGCCTCAATGGCAGCGTTCAAAGCCAGAAGGTTTGTTTGGTCGGCGATATCATCAATGACTTTGACGATATCCCCAATTTTCTGGGAAGAGTTGCCCAGGCCTTTGATGATCTCAGCAGAATTTTCAACGGATGCAGCGATCTTCTCCATTCCCCCAATGGCTTTTCGAACAACCTCTCCTCCATTGCTAGCTACTTTGGATGCATTTTGGGCAGCTCCTGCTACGTTGCTGGAATTTTGAGCCACCTCGTTTACTGTTGCGGACATCTCTTCCATGGCCGTGGCCACCTGGGCGGTTTTGTCGGTCTGCTCATGGGAGCCGTGAAGAATCTGGGTCGCGGAATCCGCAAGGCTTTCAATGGAGTTGGTTACCTTGTCGGAGGTGAGCACCACCTGGGAAAGAGTCTGGTTCATATCACTTACCATGTTATTGACGTTAGTTGTGAGGGCGCCGATTTCATCCTGGGACTCAAATTCGATTTTATGGGTAAGGTCACCGGTGGCAATCTTTTGGATAGTATTTGCAACGGATGTTACCGGCTCTGTGGCTCTTTTTCTTACCAGCCAGCCAATGAGTAAGAAGGTCAGCACAGTAATGATAACGGAAATGATAATGGCGCTGAGCCTGGTACTGGCAATTTTATGCTCGATTTCTTCCAAGGGAACGGAAATTCTGAGTACTGCTCTGATAGGCTCGTCACCATGACACCCATCGCATCCTTTTTCTTTATCGTTGATGAGTGGGTAAAATTGGGTAATAAGCCTTTCTCCTTGAATCACTTCCGTACCAAAGGCTTTCTTTTGTGTGCTAATGGCCTCAAAGAATTTGGCCTTATCAAATTCAACCTTTTCATGAGGAATTCGCCTGCTTTTCTTTTCGTCTTCTGACAGTTTGAAATCATCATTTTCCGTCAAGTGATAAACCTCATCAATGCTTTTCGCATCCATGAAGGACTCATTCTGGTCCAGGCGTAGTATCTGGATATATCTTGCTTCTTTTTTATCGATGGATTTTAAATCTTCATACCAGGCCTGAATCTCCAGGGCATGTCCATTCATCATCATACTTTGGAGACTCTTGATGATAGCCACGGACATCAAGTCACTCTTCCTTCTTTCTTCTTCCATGAGATTTTCTTTGCCGGTTCGGAGGTTCATAATCAACAAGATCCCAAAGCCTGCCACCAGTGTGATTACAGTGGGAAGCAGAATCTTTCTTCCCAGGGTCTCTTTGCCCGCCCGTCTTTCTTTCGTAACCAGGTTAACCAGTTTGCCTTTTTCTCCTGCGTCCAGTCTTTTCCAGGCTGCGTTGAAAGCTAGCATAAGGCCAGCAATCCCCAACCACAGAACGGCAAAAAAGATAGTGTTGTTGCCGGCGTCTTTGTAAGCATTTCTTAAAGGAACCGTCAGGCTTAAAGCGCCCAAAGAGTCCTCTAACTTCTTTCCGGGATGGCAGCTTTGGTCGATACAGCTTTCCTTAACCGCCTTGTCCGCGATGGCTTTTCGGTAAACCTTTTCTTTTCCACTACCTTCGATGGACTCAATAAAATTACTCCCCATTTCGATCTTTTCCAAGGCATGGCGCTCGAAAGAGTCCCTGGCTGCGTTGTCCGTATTTCGAGGGTTATTGGCGATAAGGCGAGCGTTGAACTTCCCCGATTGGCTGGCAAAAGTAGTGGTTTCTCGTGTCATTTGGGCTGGGAGGAGCGACAGATTACCGCTTTTTTTAGCAATAGCCGCCCATTTTCGGTCGGCAAAGATTTGGGTAGAAATATAATCTGTTGAATCCTTGGTCTGTGCCACTAGTTGTTTTTTGATGTTGCCTTGAATCCAGAAAAAACTGGCTGCGAGAACTACTAAGAGGACTATTTCTCCAAAAAACAGGAATCGTCTATTCAATTTTGTCACCTTGAAAAAAGAAGAAGATTAAAAGTATTTTGCTCCAAAAAGTAATGTAAGGAGTGTTTCCCCCTTATAAAATAAGGAGTTTCAATATAGGATAAATAGGATAGAAAATCAACAAAAACTAAAGGTACTAAGGCGGCAACCTTATTGCCAAATGAGCCTTTCTTGCCGGACACTGTCATTTGTTTTTCCTTGCTGAAAAAAAAGAAAGATGGCCTGAACACGGAAAATCTGTTAAAATTAATTTTTTTTCAATACATTCTACCGTTCCAATTTTAAAAAACCGACTCCATACCATCAATACCAACCATGTAATTTTCTCAATAATAAATTTTAAAAAAAATTATGCAAACTTTTCTTGATGCAAACTTTTTGAGGAGACAATAAATGTTTTTTAAAGTGAAATGGTTCCTGACCTTGATCATTGCATTGACCTTCTTAACGCACTGCAAGACCGCCAAGAAAAAAACCGAAACAATGGAGAACCCGGTAGCGGAGGTAGCGGAGGTCGTAGAGACAGTGAAAGAAGACCCGATTCCTGCCGGCCACCTTCCATCCTTGTCGGTAAATGGAGATTCATGCTTTGCATATCTAAAGCCGGACCGCAAGGACACGGCCTTTGGCCCCCTTAAAAAAGGTGAGGGTTTGAAGAGGTTGGATGCCAATCAGGGGTGGGTTCGGGTATGGATTTCAAGGCTAAGGCTAGCCGGCTGGGTCCATAAGGAGGAGGTTTCTCCTTTTGAAAACGCCGAAATCGACCAGGGGACCATACCGGTGGAGTTCCTGCCAACAGCGGAAGTCACTAAGGCACAAGTCGATATTCTGGAAGAACCGTCTGCCGGTTCAGGGGTAGTTTACCAAGCTACGAGCAAAGAGGTGTTCCATATATTGGGGGAAAAGGATGGTTGGTATCAGTTCTGGATTCCCCAACTAGAGAAAAGCGGCTGGACCTTTGGGAAACTGGAGGGACTCCCGGAGAAAGAGCTGGCCCCGGAACCTCCAAAGGTGGTAGGACAAGAGGAAGATTTAGTGCCGTCCAACTTATTCCAAACTTATGCAGTGGTTGGAGAGAAATGCGAAACTTTTCTGGAACCGGATTCCCCGGATACGGCCCTTGGTAATCTACTAAAGGGTGAAGGGTTAAAGAAGCTGGACTCCAAACCAGATTGGATGCAAGTGTGGATTCCACGGTTAAACCTGGCCCGATGGGTCCGCACTACCGAGGCTTCGCCCAGCGAAGATGCGACATTGAATGAAAACGGCATTCCGCAGAAGCTAATACCCGTACTGGTAGTCGCAAAAAGCCGGGTCAATGTCCGTCAAGATGCGTCTGTCAAATCTAAAGTCATTGCTGTGGCGAAAAAAAAACAAGAGTACATGAAATTAGATGAAAAAAGTGGTTGGTGCCAAATATGGCTCACCGACTTAGGGGAGAAGGGGTGGATTTACGGAAAGCTTGTTAATAGGAAGTAGTGATGCAACTTTTTCACCAGCTACATTGGCAACATAAAGTTTTTCAGCGGTCCGGGCAGACTGGACAATGATTTCTTCCGCCGTGGCTTTGTCCATAACCACAAGACTTGACTTGGCAAGTATCTCCATTCGTGTCAAAGTGGGAGTCAGTTCTTTCAGTTCGATGGAGATTCGCATATTGGACGCGCTGGCGAAAATTTCCTCTCCCTGTTCAATTTCGGAAGTGTTCTCCACGGATATCCCCATTTTTGAAAGAGACACCATAAGAGACTTTTTCATATGAAGAATATCAAAGTTAAAGGTCTTAGCCACTTTGTTAGTACTGACGTAATGTGCGGCCTGCTTGATTCCCGAACCCACCGTGCTTAAGGCAAAAAGAGCTGGTGCGCATCCGGAAAAACCGAAAGATGAAAACGATAGCAAAAGAACCGAAGATTTAAAAAAAATATTTTTCAACATAATGCCTCCTTCTTCATGAGTTAAAATAGATTGGGTCTAAAACTATTACTTTATTTTTTTGCTTTCTTGGAACTTAAAGAGCAATAAATGTTCCGGGAAATCAGCTCAACCGCACCAAACCTGAAATGGTTTGATCTTATTCCCATCCTCCTTTTTCTTATGGATGATCCCATAACTGCCCGATAAATAGAGCTTTTCCTGTCCATCCTTTTTGTCGTTTTCGATTTCCCGCTTACTTCTTTCCACAAGTATCCACCGCTCCTACTCTGCACTTTATTTGTGAAAACACATTCCAAAACGGATAGCCCGGTGTATACTTTTTCATACAAGCACACCTCCAAAAACTTTCTACTTTTCTTTAGGGAATCAAGCTCTCCCCTCTTTTTGGGGGGCGTAGCAACACTGCAAAGGAGGCGCGGATATCTTTTCTGTTGAAAAAAAAACCATAAAAGGAGACAATCAAAGCTAGCATGTAGCGGGAAATTTTGACTCGCAATAGCGATTTTGTTAGGGTTTAGCAAAGTACTTCTCAAAGGCGCCTACGGGAATACGCGATTTCACCTGATAACTGATAAGTTTTATGCAGAAAAGCAGGAAAGCTTATGGACATCACAAAAAAAAGTTTTATCACTTTGTTCACCGCTATTATAATCATTGGTCTGGCGTCCTTATCTAGCGCAACCGGGGAATATACTTCCGAAGAGTGGGCAGTTATCCTAAACCTTTCGGGAAAACAGAGGATGCTGACTCAAAAATTGAGCAAGGAGATGTTGTTC